>NZ_AMFQ01000071.1:0-98400 GCF_000335555.1 Acinetobacter sp. WC-743
TCATCTTGTAACTTTGTAAAATATTCGAGCTTTTGATCATCTTCTATATCAAAACGAGCTAACCAGTGATTGGCTAAATAGCCTTTAATCAGTGGAATTTCATCTGTTGAATAATTACCACGATGTAAATCACCTATTTTTTCAACACGTAAAGGCTTTAACACCCTATTTAACAAAACATAAGGCGCGGGTAAGGGATCACTTTCAACAGAACCCATTAAAGGTAAAGTCCCTGCTTGTATCACAACACCTGTACCGTAGTCATAGCCAATAAACCAATTCATCGGTAGTTCACTGTTTAATGCTTCTTCTTCCTTGATCGAATTAAACCATTCGTAGCTGATTGCAGTTAACCAGTTCACAGTTTTAATGCCTGTTATTAATCTATTAGATAAAAGTCCTGGATTTCCTACATCCATTGCCCAAGCTCTACGAGCCATAAACGCTTCGGTCGGTTCATTCTTATCACTTCTTATTCTCGAAATGAGACAAGCATAACCTGCATAACCATGTTTGGCTTTTAAACGTTGCGCACACTTAATAAATAAATCAATAAAAGCTTTACTATTTTCACCAACCCAGTCGATTGGCATAGAAAAAGTTAAAGAGCTTTGATATTTCCCATTCTTCACTTGCCATTGACTAGATCCTCCTACATAAAACTCCCATGCCCCTGTTGCAAATTTCTCTTTACCACTGGTATATAAAAAATTAAAAGCTTTCATAGGACTATAAAGTTTTAAGATATTTCGTATAGGTTTAACTTTTTCAAAAGCTAAACTAGCACCACCAGCCCCGTTAGGTGGCTCATCCTGCCATAACCAAGTTAAATGCGCTTTGGCATGGGCTTGATAATCATCAAAGCATTGAGCAATCGCTTCACGCATTTCATCACTAAAACCCTCTTTAAAGTATAAAACCGCACGAATCGCAGGAATCGCACCGACATAGTCCTCTCCACCTTGAGGAGTGAGTAAACCACCACCAATGGCGCCTTTTTCTTGCATCGCAACCCATGCTTTGTAGTCTTGTTCTTTTTTAAAGTGCATATGATCAATACGCCCTATTACCAATCTATTCGCTTATCTAAAAAAGCATACTGACTATTTAACTTAGGCTCGTCTTGTAACTTTGCAAAATATTCGAGCTTTTGATCGTCTTCAATATCAAAGCGCTTCATCCATGCTTCTGCTCGATAACCTGTAATTAATGGATTTTCTTCTGTACTGTAGTTGCCACGGTGAATGGCTTGAATCTTCTCAACTCTTAGAGGCTTTAAGATTCTATTAAGTAAAATATATGGTGCTGGTAAAGGATCACTTTCGACTGAACCATCATTTGGTAATGCACCAGCTTGAATAACCACACCCGAACCATAGTCATAACCAATAAACCAATTCATCGGTAGTTCACTATTTAATGCTTCTTCATTTTTAATTCTATTAAACCATTCGTAATTAATTGCTGTAAGCCAACTCACAGTTTTAATACCATCAACAAGATATTTTGCTGATAACATAGCATTACCTACATCCATTGCCCAAAGTTTACGAGATAAGAAGGCTTCTGTAGGTTCATTTTTATCATTTCGGATTTTACTAATGATACAAGCATACCCAGCGTAGCCATGTTTGGCTTTTAAGCGTTGCGCAGATTTTATAAATAAATCAATAAAAAGTTTTGGATTTTCTTCTACCCATTCAATAGGCATTGAAAATGTTAAAGTACTTTGGCTTTCTCTTTTCTTCGATTGCCATTCACTTTTACCACTCACATAGAATTCCCAAGCTCCTGTAGCGAATTTTTCCTTACCACTAGTATATAAAAGCCCAAAAGCTTTCATTCGACCATAGCTATTCAAAATCTTGCGAATAGGCTTAGTCTTTTTGTATTCAAGAGTATTTTCTTCCTCTTTTGGAGGCTCATCTTGCCATAGCCATTTCAAGTGATCTTTAGCGTGATTTTGATAATCATCAAAACATTGAGCAATGGCTTCACGCATTTCATTGCTATAGCCTTCTTTGAAGTATATAACAGCTCGAATCGCAGGTATTGCTCCCACATAATCCTCTGGACCTTTTTGTGTGAATAAAGCCCCTGCTATTGCCCCAAATTCTTGCTGCTCTGCCCAAGCTTTATAATCATCTTCACTTTTAAAATGCATATAAATATCCTTACCAAACTGGACTCGGTGATGGTTTTGGTGATGGGAATTTAGGCAGTTTGGGTAACTTCCCTTTTCTTAAATTATATAAAGCTAAAGCTATTCCTGATGCCCATGTTACAAACTCTGTAACTGTGGATTTTTTTCCATCTTCATCATCATTGCCACACTCACATTCATCGGGATCTAAAACTTTAACTTTTTTAGGATCTCCAGCTATTGTCTCATAACTATCTCGTTGGTCATCTCCAAACTCATCACCAAATTTGATTTCAACAACATTTTTAATATTGTCTTGGGTTGCAGGTTTTGTTGGATCTTTAACAATAACCACATCAGGACGGCGAGTCATTCCCTCCCCCTTTTCATACTCATACCCTTTATCTTTAAGCCAATTTTTCTTAATCCATCCCCAAACATAATCATGCGCTTTGGTTGCTATGTTTTTATCAGTTACTGGTTTGGGAGGTGTTTCAGTCATATCATAAGTTAATTCTGGCTTCCAAGGGCTTCGATAACTAAGAACTACATCTAGCTTTTTTAATCTTGCAGAAACACAAGATTGATATAGATTTTGTTGGTTCTTACCTTTATGTGGCTGATAATGACAGTAACAAATCGCACTACATAATACTTTTTTATCTTCTGGGTCTAATTTGTCATTACCAACTCCAACAACTTTGATTGTTTGAAGTTGAGCTGGTTTAGTTGTTAATATTCCTTGTGGTTTTCCTTGATCAGCCATTGTCTAACTCATCCACTAAATTGAGATGAATTTCTTCCTCAGACGGGGTATAAATCCAATCGGTATAGCCTTGCGCATCACTTGCATAAATTGTACTGGTACCATCTCCCAGAGTCACACGGACTCTACGGTTGGCGATCGGTTCACCAGTATTTTGGTCAACAAGCTGAAAACGCCCTGAATGGTCTTGTGGTGGCGGTATTGTCTCTTCACCCTCATCGTTTGGATTACCCATCAGTTGAGAACCAAAAGGTGAACTGGCTTCAACAACCACTTGAAATGAACTTGGCAATAATTTCGCACCACATGCGGTTTTCATTCCTGCTAAAGCAACCTGACTATTATCAGGAAGAATAAAATTAGGTGCACCTTCAGCAATTGGAAAAACGCCTTTACATTTAGGACAAGCAACCATATAGCCTTTAGCAGCCATACCGATTCCATTGACTAAGGTAGAGGCATTGCTTTGAATCACGACACCACCATGATCGGTTTTACAACCTTGGACAATAACAGCTTGAGTCATAATTATTCTCTTATTTTATTTAGTAAAATTTAATAAAAATGTTTATATAAAAATAAATAAACCGCTCAAATATACCTTAATTATATGCAAGTAACAAATTTTCAAGCTAGAAACCTAGCCAGTTATTCATTTCATATTAGGAATAAAAAAGTAAAAAGCTCATTCTAGATTGGATTAAAAAATAGGAACAAGGCAAACAAAAAATTATTATTATATTAAAATTCAATTGATTAATTTCGTGAAAATATATGTGATTATGCTTTACAATAGACTTAATCACTACTTTTTTAAAATTATAGATTCAGTTTCCCCAAAAGCATATAACAGATTATTGATATCATGCTATATACTTTATAAATATTTAATGAAATTAATTCGCCTATCTATTATTAAGTAAAAATTGACGTATTTGTCGATTCAACGGTGTTGAATAATACTTTTCGATTGCCCAACTCAATATAAATACTCCCATAAAATAAATAGGCAATAGCATCAATTTTTCGGCGGGTAGAGTTTCTTTGGGAAGATAAAAGACTTTAAACATACCAAGAATAATCAGATGAAATAAATACATCTCATAACTACGCTGCCCTACCCACTCCATAGCTTTGGAGAGCATAGAGAATGATTCAGCTTGCGGATGTTGAGCAAAACAGAAAATTAAAATCGCAGACAATAGCGCAAAAATAGACACTCCCCATGTACTGACATCTTTAATTGGGGCATAAAAGTACAACATAATCATCAAAATACAAATCACAGGCACTATGATTTTTGGAATATCAAGCTTTGTCCCGACCTTTTGAGCAATTAATGCGGTCAAACACCCCATTGCAATGCCATCGAAACTCGAAAAATAGTGATATAAATATGCTCCACTTTCTTCAGCAAAATGTAAAGAACGAAAGTAAGGTGCATAACAAATAACCACCAACAACAATGCAATAAAACCTTTCCCTCGCCCTAAAGCCAAACAGAGTATTGGAAAGGCTAAATAAAACACCTCTTCAACCGACAATGACCATAAGACACCAAGTGCATAATTCACCCAACCATTCTCAATGATCAATATATTCATCCAAAAGGTAAAAGCAGAAAATACAGTGAGACCATAAGAGACTTCGATGTCATTGGGTGCTTGATTCATAAATGGTTTAAGTCCCATTGCACCAAATATCGTGACCAAAGCAACAAGCAGGACTAAACAAGGTATAATTCGTGCAATACGGCGAACATAAAAGTCTTTTACTCTGATATGCCCTAACGATCCACTTCTTTGTAAAGTGTGCTGGGTAATCAGAAAGCCTGAAATGACGAAAAACATCGTCACCCCATAGTTGCCATTACGCGCAATCAAATTATTAAGACTTTCTCCAAAAATTTGTACACCTAAAAATGTGTCGTGCAATTTATAAGGAATATTAAAATGATGAATCAGCACCAATAAAATTGAAATGCCTCGTAATAAATCAATCTTGTTATTGCGCATAGATATTTTTGTTTACCTAAAGTGGTGCTATTAAACGTGTTTTTTATTTTTATTTCAGTATTTTATTTTGAACAATTTGTTAATAAATTGATGTAGCCTATGGATTGCGAATCTAAAAATAATGCCAATCAAGACATCTTGAACTATAAAATTTATAACGAAATCAATTTAATTAGAAAAAATATACAGGAGATGACCTAAAACCATCTCCTGATCAGTTAAAAGTTGACGATATTCAACATTAGTCTTGTTGATGACTACGTTTTCTCATACGCGGTTTATACATGAACTGATAAGTGACCGCCAAAATAATCGCCCACAACGGACTGATGATGAGTGCCTTTAAAGTATCAGGCTCCAAGCTGAGAATCACCAATGTAAACGCAAGGAAGACCAATACAATATATGACATCCATACGCCACCTGGCATTTTAAAGTTTGATTTTGCATGCAGTTCTGGGCGTAATTTACGATAGCGTATATAACAGACCATGATGATGCTCCAGATGCTGATGAACAAAATCACGCACAGAGAACTTGCCAGCGTAAATGCTTCAACAGTATTGGGTACAAAATACTGTAAGGCTGCACCAGCCATAATGAAACCACAAGAGAACAACAATCCTTTTGCAGGAACAGCACGCTTTGATAGCTCAGCTAGCTTTTCAGGCGCTTGACCTTCTTTGGCTAAACCAAAGAGCATACGACTGGTTGAAAACACACCACTGTTCATTGATGACATCACAGAAGATAACACCACCAGATTCATAATAATGGCAGCACCACCAATACCTGCATGCATAAATAACGATACAAAAGGACTTTGGTCAGCTGGAATTTCTGTCCAAGGTGTTACAGACATAACAATAAACAATGCCAATACATAGAATAAAATAATCCGTGTAGGAATTGCATTGACCGCTTTAGGCAAGTTCTTTTCTGGATCTTTGGTTTCTGCTGCCATCGTCCCAATCAGCTCAACACCGACAAAAGCAAATAAGGCAATTTGGAAGCCTGCTAAAAAGCCAGTTCCGCCTTTCGGAAACATTCCCCCATATGACCACACATTGCTAAAGCTGGCAACGGAGCCACTTGGCGCTTGAAAGTGGCTAAATACCATATACCCACCAATCAGAATCAAGCCAAGAATGGCTAGAATCTTAATCAATGCAAACCAAAATTCAATTTCACCGAACAATTTTACGGTAAGCAGGTTAATCCCGAGAACCAAAAGCACGCAGCCTGCACTAATCAGAGCTTGCCCCATGGGCGTAAAAGCAACGCCATCGGGTAACCAAAAATTCAAATAATTAATAATTGCAGCTAAATCAGCAATGCCGACCAAAATCCAACCCAGCCAATAAGACCAGCCGATGTAGTAACCTGCACCAGGACCAATCAAGTCATGTGCCATGTCGATAAATGATTTGTAATGCAGATTGGAAAGTAGAATTTCCCCTAATGCACGCATTAAGAAGAAAAACATGGCACCAATAATCATATAAATGATTAAAATCGAGGGACCTGCTAGAGAAATTGTTTTCCCTGATCCCATAAATAAACCTGTACCAATCGCACCGCCTATGGCAATTAATTGCAAATGACGATTTGATAGTTTCCGTTGCAGCTCATGTGGCGACGATGGTGCGTCATCTGTATGGCTTGAAGTTGTCATAAAAATATCCTTTTTGACAATTTTTCTGGAGGTAAAACTTGCTTGTGGCAACAGAACATTCCCGTTCTATTTTGTTTTACCCAACTTGAGCGAAAGCACATGGTTTACATGTGCTTTGGCTTTGTTTCTAAATAAGTACGATTTAAGTCATGCAGTGATCAATGCGTAGACATTAAAAAGCTTATTTCTGTGCTGCAGTGACTGCAATTTCAATCAACCAATCTGGATTCACCATATCTGCTTGAATTGTGGCACGAGAAGGGGCAACACAACCTTTTAACCAATCCACCCAAACAGCATTGAATGCTGGAAAGTCTGATAAATTTTTTATGTAAACATTTGCAGACAATAAACGTGATTTATCAGTATCGGCTTCAAGCAATAGTTGATCGATGGTTGCCAAGATATCTTTGGTTTGACCCACAACATCAAGTTGCGTATTTTTAGGTACTTGACCAGATAAATAAACCACTTTATTAAAAATTGTGACTGCACTCATCACTTCATTGCTATTCAGTTTCTGAATATCAGCATGTTGAAGATTATTTGACATCTTTATTTCCTTATTTCGAAATTTTGAAATTAACGCGTGCAGTGACACCACACATGAGTTCATAACCAACTGTGCCAGAACTTACAGCAACATCATCGATCGGCAGTACAGCACCGTCAGAAGATTGTCCCCACAGCACCACTTCACTGCCAATGTCAGCATCCGTAATATGAGTTAAATCAACTGCGAGCATATCCATACTGACTCGACCAATGGTTTTAGTCAGTACAGAATTGACCAACACTGGCGCATCCATAGAGATACGCTGATAACCATCAGCATAACCACATGCAACAATACCGATTTTCATCGCATGGGGTGCTGTGAACTTTGAACCATACCCCACTGTTTCATTTGCCTGTAAATCTTGAACTGCAATGATTTCACTGCGCAAACTCATGCTTGGTTTAAGATTCCAGTCTTGGATTGAATGGGTAGGATAATCAGGTGAGCTACCGTAAAGCATAATGCCGCTACGAATATAATCTGAATGTAAATCTTGTGAATGTCTCAGGATGGCAGCGCTATTTGAGACCGAGCGGTCACCCGCTAAATCTTGAATCGTCTCATCAAAAACACGTTGTTGATATTCAATCCCAGATTTTCCCAAACGCTCTCCATCTGCATCTGAAAAATGCATCATATGGGTGACGGACTTGACCGCAGCACACTGTTTCAATCGTTGCCACATTGTACGATAGACCTCTGGTTTAAAACCCAGACGATTCATGCCCGTATTCATTTTTAAAAATACGTCGAATTGGGTCTGTGATTGAGCATGTTGTGTTTGGAACTGCTCTAACCAATTAATTTGTGCTGTGTGATGCAAACTAAAGCTCAATTGGTATTTTTCACAATCCATTAGATCTTCTGCGGAGAAGATACCTTCTAAAAGCAAGATTGGACCTGTCCAACCTAATTTTCTTAATCTTTTTGCTTCATCAATATCCAATAAAGCAAAACCATCTGCGGATTTAAACGCTTCATAAACACGCTCAATTCCATGCCCATATGCATTGGCTTTGACCACTGCAAAAACCTTACTTTGAGGCATAAATTGACGAGCAACATTTAAATTATGCTGTAATGCATCATGATGAATGACAGCAGTAATTGGTCTAGGCATGTTATTCGTCCCTGAATACGAATCTGCAATTAAAGCGTTTATCTCTAAACGCCTTAATACAATGTGAATAATAAAAATGAATGCAGTTTTTAAGCTGCGTGAGGATAACGCTGAATAGATAGACCTTCTGTACTAATATCTGTTTGATGATTCAATACAAGATCACTGATCAATTTTCCTGAACCACATGCCATCGTCCAACCTAATGTGCCATGACCTGTATTTAAGAATAAGTTTTTAAAACGTGTTGCACCAATAATCGGTGTACTGTCTGGTGTCATTGGACGAAGACCTGTCCAGAACGATGCTTGTGCCAAATCACCACCTGGGAATAAGTCTTGAGTAACCATTTCTAAAGTGCCACGACGGTCAGCATTTAAACCATGGTTAAAACCACTCAGCTCAGCCATTCCACCCACACGGATACGTTGATCAAAACGCGTGATTGCAATTTTATACGTCTCATCTAAAACTGTAGACTGTGGCGCAAATGTTGGATCAACAATCGGAATGGTTAATGAATAACCTTTTACAGGATAGACTGGTAAATTTAACTCAAGAGGTTTTAAGAAATCCCGTGAATAGCTACCAAATGCCAATACATAACGATCAGCTGTCAATACTTGACCATTAACCACGACACCCTTGATTTCATCACCTTCAACCACAAGTTTTTCAACATTTTGGTTAAATTTAAAATCTACGCCCAAATCTTTGGCTAAGTTGGCTAAGGCATTGGTAAATAAATAACAATCGCCTGTTTCATCATTTGGAAGATGTAAACCACCCACCAATTTATCTTTCGCATGTTCGAGTGCTGGCTCAACCTTAGCAAGATCATCTTTAAGCAATAGCTCATGAGGAACGCCACACTCTTTCAGTACAGCAATATCACGTTGAACCATCTCTAATTGTGCTTCATTACGGAAGACTTGCAGGGTACCTTTTGAACGGTTTTCGTATTGAATACCTGTATCTTTACGAAGCTCTCTTAAACAGTCACGGCTATATTCAGCAACACGTGTCATACGTTCTTTATTGATGGCATAACTTTCTGAATTACAGTTTTTAAGCATTTGCGCCATCCACTGTAATTGCCACATGCTTCCATCGATATTGATTGCCAGCGGTGCATGGTGTTGAAACATCCACTTCACAGCTTTGAATGGGATACCGGGTGCAGCCCACGGCGTTGAATATCCTGGGGAGATTTGACCTGCGTTACCAAAGCTGGTTTCTTCAGCAGGACCTGCTTGACGATCTAAAACTGTAACTTGTGCTCCTTGCTGCGCGAGGTAATATGCACTTGCTACACCAATCACACCACTACCTAATACGATTACACGCATTTCTTATCCTTTACGCATTTACTAGTTTATTTAACTAGTATATTTTTGGTTCAATAGTTTATTTCACTATTTTTAATGTTAAAATTTAGGTGTTTTAATTTTTTGTCGTGAAAATTCACCAAAAAAAGGAAATTATTGATGCGTAAATTAGACCGTATAGATCGAATGATTTTAGAAATTCTTCAGAATGAAGGTCGGATTGCCATCAGTGAATTGGCTTCGCGAGTTAGTTTATCAACAACACCTTGTTCTGAGCGAGTTAAGCGTTTGGAACGTGATGGCATCATTATGGGCTATCATGCGCGCCTCAATCCAAAACACCTCGATCGTAACTTATTGGTTTTTCTTGAAATTAGTCTCTCTGCAAAATCTGGTGACGTTTTTGAACAAGTGGCGAAAGATCTAATGGAAATACCAGAAGTACAAGAGTGCCACCTCATTTCTGGGGACTTTGATTATCTGGTCAAAGCCCGTTTAAAAGAAATGAGTGCTTATCGCCGTTTACTGGGTGACTTACTTAAAAAGCTACCCTCTTCCGCATCTTCACATAGTTATATTGTGATGGAAGAAATTAAAGAATCACTGTACCTTGATGTCAAATAAATAAATTATTTTAACAACTTACAACAATTCACTTAATTTTGCTCATCAACATGGATCGTATCAAACAAAATTGAGAAGTTCAGCAAAGCTTTTGATCCGAGCCTTTGGCTGAGCGAGATCTAATTCCTGCTGACTTCCATATCCATATTCAACAGCAATCGTTTCAATACCATTTTTGCGAGCACCGAAAATATCATGCTCTCGGTCTCCGACCATAAGACATTGTTCTGGATTGAGCTGTTCTTTATCTAAAATATAGGCAATCAATTCGGCTTTATTGGTTCGTTCACCATTGAGTTCACTTCCATAAGGATAGTCAAAATAACTCAATAAATCGAAATGATCTAGAATTTGACGCGCATAGACTTCAGGTTTTGCTGTTGCTAAAAACAGTCGATAACCTTTATTTTTCAGTGCAGCTAAGGTCTGCGCAACATCCTCAAATACATGATTTTCAAATAGCCCAGTAACAGCAAAACGCTCTCGATAACCCAATAAAGCTTGCTCAGCCAATACATCATTTACATCAATATTCAACAATTTTGCTAAAGATGCTTTTAGCGGTGGACCAATGATCCAATCAATATTTTCAGACTCAGGAATAGGATGTCCTACTTTTGCAAGACCGTATCGTGCAGATGTGGTAATCCCTACCTTTGGGTCAGTGAGTGTTCCATCCAAATCAATTAAAATATTCTTTATCATGGTCCAATCCTTTAAATCTGCGTTTCAAACAATTATCAAATTACTATCGAGTGTTCTCTCAAAGTTGCCTATACTAACGCAAATTTGAGAATTAAGGACATCATCGTGCGCCCTACTGTACTTTGTTTTTCAGGTCTAGACCCTTCAGGTGGAGCTGGCTTACAAGCTGATATTGAAGCAATTGGTCAAAGTGGTGCGCATGCGGCAATTGCTTGTACAGCATTAACCATTCAAAACTCTCAACAAGTCTTTGGTTTTGAAGCGACCTCAAAACAACTCTTACTTGCTCAAGCCAATGCTGTTGTTGGCGACTTACCGATTAAAGCGGTGAAGTCTGGGATGCTGGGAACTACAGATAACATTGCCGCTTTGGCTGATTTTTTAAGAGAACATCCAGACTATCTCTATGTGCTTGATCCAGTTTTAGTGGCGAATAGTGGTGGTTCTCTAGGTAATCAAGAGACCTTAGTTAAAGCCTTTGTTGAACTGATTCCGTTAGCAACTGTCATTACCCCAAACACAGTTGAGTTACGTGCCTTAACAGGTGAAGATAATATAGAACAGGCAACCCAGAAACTCTTTGAAATGGGTGCTCAAGCCGTTTTAGTTAAAGGTGGACATGAAGATACACCTGACTATATTCGCAATGCTTTATATGTAAATGGTGAAATGATCACTGAATCGAAATGTCCGCGTTTAGCAGGTGAATATCATGGCTCAGGTTGTTCACTTGCGAGCTTTATTGCTGGGCGCTTGGCACTGGGTGATCAACTTAAAATTGCGGTACAACACGCCGAAACATGGTTATTTGGTGTATTGAAAAATGCAGAAACACCCATCGAAGGTGGGCAAAAAATTCCAAAACGTTTTTAAACCTAATGATCCTAAACAAACTAATGTCCAAAATTTTATCCATTCATTTATAGGTAAGGTTTTGGACAATTGATCAAACATAACAGAGAACAACAATGATTAAAAAAAGCTCAATCATCTTGGCTTGTGTTTTTTCCCTCAGTCCACTCACTTTTGCCTTCCCCCAACAACAAACTGTTACAGGGAATTTAAACTACACTGTAAATGGACAAAAAACTCAATTTTTATTTAAAAATGGCGATGAAGAGTTAGGGCAGCTCACCATTAAAACTGCATCAAAACGGCAAACATTCCCACTGCAAGAATTGCCTTATCAACGCTCCTACCAGATCTATTTTAATGATTATAATTTTGATGGATATACCGATATTGCAGTGTCTGCTCCAGATATGGGTATGGGGGTTTATGCTGTGTTTGATATTTTTCTTTACCAACCCAAAAGCAAAGATTATCAAGTATTAGATCAAAGTAAGATTGATTTTAGCCATGCCCAATGTTCTATATTGGCAGATCTCAAATTGATTCCTCAGAAAAAACAAATGACCAGTTCATGTCGAGGTGGCGCAAGATGGTGGGTTGATACCTTTGAATTTAAACATGGGCAATGGAAATGGTTAAAATCTAAGGCAGAGGATGAATGATTCAACAATTTTATGATCAGCGCGTCTTAAAAAATCAGCACAATAAATAGCAAGGACCAAAAACTTTACCCACCCCATATAAAAGCGTAAATTAATAACTTGAAATGGTGATCATGCTTTTTCAATGAAATTAATCATTATAACAAAATGAGAAGATAACGATTGTCCAAACGTATTCATCAAATCACCCCATTAAGCCTTCCTATTGCTGGCACAGAAGCAATATCGTTGTTGACGGAGCACTCTTTTCCTCGGCATTCACATGATTACTTTGGTATAGGTATTATTACACGGGGAGCACAACGTTCTTGGAGTTTAATTGGTCAAGTGGAAGCAGCATCTGGTGATGTCATTATCGTAAATCCCGGTGAAATTCATGATGGTATTCCTATTGATGGATCACGTTGTTGGCAAATGATTTATTTTCAACCAGAACTATTGCAACAAGAATTGCTTGCTGAAGGACGCTGTGCAGATGCCATATTGCATCCACTCATACATGATCAGTTATTGAGTCAGCATTTATCTCAACTTTTTAAACATATGTCTCAACCTGACATTGAAAGTGTTGCATTAGAAGAAATGCTTTTGTTTAGTTTAATGCATACAAGTCGTCATCACATACTCTCGAAAAAACATCGACCCACGCAACACTTTTCTGTAAAGCGTGCTAAAGAATATCTTGACGAGATGTCTGGATATACAGTTACTCTGAGTGAGCTCGCTGATTTATGCGATATCAGTCGATTTCAACTACTCAGAAGTTTTTCGCATGAATTTGGCATTACACCACATGCTTACTTAATACAACGACGTGTTTGCCAAGCGAGAAACTACCTATTACAAGGAAAAACTTTAGTTGAAGCTGCTTTATTTGCAGGCTTTGCCGATCAGAGTCATATGACAAGAGCCTTTGCACGTCAATTTGCAATGACGCCAAGTCGCTATCAAAAATATTATTTGTGTTAAAAGTATCCTGCAATTTTATTCAAGACTTTAATTTTATATCTTTAAGATAATCAAGCTTCATTTATATTTGGAGCAGGCTCATGTACATGAGTTTCGAATTTTTAATTACATCACTTATTGTTGTTATTTCACCGGGTACAGGTGCCATTTATACCATAGCCACAGGGATATCACGTGGTACAAAAGCCAGTTTGATTGCTGCAATTGCATGTACATTAGGGATTATTCCCCATATATTCATAGCAATCCTCGGACTGGCGTTCGTGTTTACCATGAGTAGCTCAGTATTTATGATTTTAAAGTTTCTAGGTGTGACTTATTTACTATATATGGCTTGGTCAGCACTCCAAGAGAAAGGCTCCTTTCAATTTGAACAAAATGAGACTAAGCACTCCTCTCTTAAAATTATCAAACACGCAATATTTATTAATTTATTCAATCCAAAACTTCCCTTGTTTTTTTTAGCTTTTTTACCTCAGTTTATTTCTAGCCATACCGCTCAACCTATATTGGACATGCTCGGCTTAAGTCTAATATTTATGCTGCTTACATTAGTTGTTTTTATTTTCTATGGGTGTTTCGCTGCAATGATGCGCCGATATGTGTTAGGAAAACCGAGTGTACTAAAATGGCTTAGGCGCATATTTTCTATGAGTTTTGTTGGTTTAAGTATGAAACTCTTATTTAGTTCAAAATCATGAAAGTTTTACTCTCTTTCTAAGTGTCTAAATCATATATACGATTTGATCAAAGTGAAGAATTGAAAAGCTATTTATAGCATTGCTCAAATTTAATTTCGTTTTGACGGAGATTAAGTCAAAAAATTAATTCAAATTTGAGCTAAATTTTCTCCAACTTTAATAACACATCCTTATTTTCCAAACCTCCGGCAAAACCAACCAATTTACCATTTGCACCCACCACACGATGACATGGTGCGATAATAGAAATTGGATTTTTACCATTCGCAGCGCCGACTGCCCGAACGGCTTTTACGTTACCAATCTGTTCAGCAATTTGCTTATAACTTCGCGTTTCACCAAATGGAATCGTAAGTAAAGCTTGCCAAACCTTTTGTTGAAACTCTGTTCCAGCAAAATCTAGGGCTAAGTCAAATTGGGTTCGATGTCCTTGAAAATATTCATTCAATTGTTGCTGTGTTTCCAACAAAACGGGATGATTTTTATTTTCAATCAATTGTGCTAAACGGACACGTTTAGGATTTTCATTTTCCCAAAGTACTGCAACCAACGCTTGATCGTGGGCCACTAGTTTCAATTTCCCTACAGGTGAATTCATTTCCATAAATGAAAGCTGCATCAAATGACTCACTCTTCTCGATATCTGTTTTCACAGATTAACTTAGCTTGAAGATAATTTCATCAACACTAACCCAGAAATAATCAATACAGCAGCCAACATCCGCATGGCAGATGCTGGTTCACCTAAAAAGAAGATACCGACAGCAAATGAACCCACAGCGCCAATTCCTGTCCAAACCGTATAGGCAGTACCTAATGGTAAGCTTTTCATTGCATAAGATAATAAGGCAAAACTTGCGATCATAAAAATAAGGGTTAAAACACTAGGAATCAGTTTACTAAAGCCATCTGAGACCTTCATAAAATATGCCCAAACCACCTCAAATAACCCTGCAACCACCAATAAAACCCATGCCATTCGATATTCACCATTTTCTATATGTTATTTCTCAATATGATCACACAAAAAAGTGCCATCCCAAATCAGGATGGCACTTCGATATTCCAATTAACTGGATGAAAGCTTCATCAGCACTAGACCGGAAATAATCAGTACAGCTGCCAGCATACGCATCGCTGTTGCAGGTTCACCAAGGATAAAAATCCCCACTAAGAATGAACCAATTGCACCAATTCCTGTCCAGATCGTATAAGCCGTTCCTAATGGCAAGGTACGCATCGCATATGCCAATAGACCAAAACTTAAAATCATAAAAAATAAAGTGATAATGCTCGGTGTGAGCTTAGTAAATCCTTCAGACATTTTCATGGTATATGCCCAAACGATTTCAAAGATACCTGCAAAGACGAGAACAATCCAAGCCATGACCAGCTCCAAATTTAAATTAGAATCAGGTCGTCCTGACGATTTTTCTCAGATTGAGGGAGGTCGTTCCTCCTAAAGAATCCTAATTATATCAACTCATCTGACTAAATTTATTAAAATTTACAAAATTTGACCTTATTTACATTTGAATGGTACTTTTTCATCAGGCTTGCTTTATGATCATTCACAGTCATTATAAAAGCGGAGTAGATACGCCATGAAACATGATTATTGGGGTGAAATTCATCCAAGTTGGGCAGGATTTAGTTCAGAAACTTTTTTTTCACATACATTTTTTAATCAACATGCAGATCGAGAAATTTTTTTGGGAGAAGAGTTCGATGAAGAAGGTCATGAAATAGAACAAGAACCTGATCAAGAACAACTTAATGCATTCGCCAAAACATATCAAAAATTTCTACAAAATTTTGAAAAACACCTCAAAACAATACAGCAACATGCTTTCGAACGTTACCAAAAACTTTATGCACACCACTATGAAAATCCTGAAAAGTCAGGAGAAGCAGCTTTAAATATTCACAATGTTGAGTCACATAATCCTTATATTCAGACCATGTTAAATTTACGAGTAAGTTCTCCAGACACATTAAGGCTATCCATTCATTATGATTTGGATACTGAGCACGGAATGGAGTTTAAGTTTGTCAATGATCAGCTTGAAATCGTGGCAGGTATCGCTGAAACATAAAAGGTCACCTCCTCAGAAGTGACCTTTTATTTATTTTTGAAAATCAAAAATTAGAATCTTAAACGCAACCCTGCACCATATAACCAACCGTTTTCTGAATCAGTTGCTGTTTGCCATTGAGTTTCTTTATTACCCTTAGAGTAAGTATAGGCAACACTGACATAAGGCATGACTTTTTTGGTGATTTCATAACGTGTTTCTAAACCCGTCGTCATACTGTTTAAACCTGACTTTTTTGCATATCGAGAGTCATCACTAAAGACCACATTGAGATCTAAATATGGCTGCAAAATCAGTTTTTGAGTTAACAGTAAATCACGTGAGGTTTCTAAACTAAACGCCACTCTGCTGTCTTGACCAAAATAAAGATAAGCATCTGTTTCAAAGAAATACTGCGCCAAACCATGCAAACCGAGTGCAGCATCTACACGTTCTTGATCAGTTTCTCGTTCAGGATTATCACTATAACGCACACCCGCTTGAACATCCCAGAATGCTGCAATATTACGGCTATATAAGGCACTCAAATCATATTCAGCTTTGCTTGATTCGGCTTTACTGGAACTTCCTTTAATAAACAGTTTATTTTCATCTGTTCCAACTCTGAGTTCAAATGAAGAATCCAGAGTACCTTTACCATCCTCATCCAACATCCAAGCATTGTCGATCGTTACCCGTTGATATACTTGTCCACCATGCTCCTTTCGATGGTCATGTGTATCATGGGATGAACCCGTATTTGCTGAGTCATTACTCTGCTCAGCATCCATTTGATGTTGAGAATGATCAACTGTTTGGTTTGGGTTTTCCATTGAGTTCATTTTGGAATGATCCATGGATGAATTGCTCATCGTCGTGGTGGATTCAGTGATTGCATTCGTTACACCTTGCAGCTGATGACCTTCATGGGCGATTGCTAAACCACTGACTGACAACAATGAAATATTTAAAACTGATTTTGAAAAAAGATTAATGATTCGCATGTTCGCCTCCTTTCATTTCAGTTTTTTGATTTGCTTTTGTTGCTTGAATAGGTTGTGTTGACACTTTGCCATCACTGACATTTGCAACAATCAACTTATTCATCATGCCTGACGTCATGTGATACAACAGATGACAATGGATTGCCCATTCACCTAATTCATCAGCAGTAAGCAATGCCGTCACTGTTTTACCTGGCGGTACAACAACAGTGTGTTTATTTGGCATATCTACTGGAGGTTGACCATTTTCCAACTGCATAAACATGCCATGCAAATGCATTGGATGCGCCATCATGCTGTCATTAATAAATTTAATACGAATGCGCTCACCGTATTTCACTTTAAGCGGTTCAGCCTCGCTAAATTTTTTACCGTTAATCGTCCAGACATAACGCTCCATGGTTCCACCTAAACGCACCACCAGTTCGCTGGTCGCCTCACGCGTATCTGGTTGTGGTGTGAGTGACTTTAAATCACTGTATTGAAGCGCTTTATCTCCTTGAGGTGTTGAAGCATTTGCCCAACCATAAACCACTTGGTCATTCTTAGACTTTGAGGCTTGTTCATGCTGAGAATGATCCATGCCTTGCATACTGTCAGCACTCATTTTTGAATGATCCATCCCCTGCATACTGTCGGCACTCATCTTCGAATGGTCCATGCCTTGCATACTCTCAGCACTCATTTTTGAATGGTCCATGCCCTGCATACTGTCGGCACTCATTTTTGAATGGTCCATGCCTTGCATACTGTCGGCACTCATTTTTGAATGGTCCATGCCTTGCATACCGTCAGCACTCATTTTTGAATGGTCCATGCCTTGCATACTGTTGGCACTCATCTTTGAATGATCCATGCCCTGCATACTCCCTCCTCCCATACTGGAGTGGTCCATTCCCATATCTTCCATGGTCAACAGTGAACGTGGACGAGCATTAGGCATATGAATACCTGAGACTTTAGGCATCAATTCATTATGCAGTGTTCCAATCGCAAATCCTGAACGGTCAATCGACTCAGCCTCAATTTGATAATGATTGCCTTTAGGTTCAACGATTACATCATAAGTTTCAGCCGTTCCTATGCGGAACTCATCAACAGCAACAGGTTTCACTGGTTGCCCGTCAGCACTGACAACCGTCATTTTTAAATGAGGAATTCTGACATCAAAAAATGACATTGCTGATGCATTCACAAAGCGTAAACGTACTTTTTCATTTGGTTTAAACATACCCGTCCAATTCTGTTCAGGGGTTTTGCCATTGACCAAAAAGGTATAACCCGTCACATCAGACATATCTGTTTTTAACATACGCATCTGATTCCACATTTTCCGATCAGACCACGTGGTCTTTAAACCATCACGCTGTATTTGTTTCCAAACATCAAAAACCGTTTCTCGTCGATTTTGGTAGTATTCCGCTGAGACTTTTAAATTGTTTTGAATTTGATCACTGGTCTGCTTATGAAAGTCCGATAGCATGACCACGTAATCACGTTCTGTTCGTTCATGCGCTGCCAAAGGTTTTCTATCTTTGGGATAAATAACTAAAGAACCATATAAACCGTCTTGTTCCTGTCCTTTTGAATGCGCGTGATACCAGTAGGTTCCACTTTGACGAACCTTGAACTTATATACATATTCTTCGTTGGGTTTAATTCCATTAAAACCATTAAAACCTGGAACTCCATCCATAATTCCAGGAAGTAACAGACCATGCCAATGAACAGAGGAATCCTGATTTTTTAATTTATTGGTGACACGAATAACAGCATCATCACCTTCTTCAAACTCTAAAAGTGGTGCTGGAAACTGACCATTCACAGTAATACGTTTTAAGGGCTTGCCAATAACATTGACCATTCCTTCATCAATCGTCAATCGATACTCTCTCACTGCCGCCATTCCCCATGTTGAGGAAAACAAACACAATGAGACAAGCAGGCTTTTCGCCAAACGTTTTTGAACTAAATAAATAGACATAACTTAACCTAAATTTTAAAAATAAACTTTACGAATAAAAAGTTTCTAAAATCAGGCTAAGCTTTGGGTGGACGTAAGATTTCTTGCCAAAAACCAGCAAGATGCTGTGCTCTGTAAGTTGCTTGATAAGAAGCACTATTTTGAAAATGATCAGGTATGGTCAATTTGGGGATATCACTATTCAACCAAATCACGGTAGATTGACAGGATAACAAGCTACAATCTTGGCACTTAAACGCTTGTGTTGGCTCAGATTGACTCACTTGCTGATGACAATCATTTTGATCCGTTATCGCTTGATCATTATTTGTATGCTGATTTTGTCCATTTTTATTCTTATTTATATCTGTACAAAGATTTTTAAGCTGTTGTACAGACCCATATTCCTTTTTTGTTTGATGCCCATCGATGTGATGAGATGATGACATCATTTGTTGATGCTGCATACTCATCTGCATGACTTTTGCAGATGCAATAGACACACCACTCCACCCTATGGCAAAAACCATAAGACAAACAAACCACAGCTGTTTGCGGAGTTGTATAAACAAAACTTGAACCTTGTTAAGCCCATCATGAGCCTAAAGCATAGCCAATAATCTCGATTTTGGCAAATATCGCACATTTCAATGCATAAGTACTGATTGGATAAATCTTCAGCACGTTATTTTTTATACAATGCTGAATCATTGAGCAGGTCAATAAACAACACATTTCATAAAAAAAGAGCGCATATGAACTCTTTTTAAACGATTCTTGATGAACGACTAAACAATTGACAACTAATTGTTTAATCTATACCCAGCTTATCCATATGCTTATCAACATAGTTATCCATATAGTTAATCACAATGTTATCCACAGGGTATTTTCAATTTTTGTGGAAAACTTCTAAACTGAAACTTGACCTACTTTGGCTAATTCAGCTCGCATTTCATTGATTACCGCTTGATAGTCGGGTTTTCCAAAAATCGCTGAACCTGCCACAAACATATCTGCACCCGCTTCCGCAATTTCACGAATATTGGCAGGTCCAACGCCCCCATCAATTTCTAAACGAATATCACGACCTGAAGCATCGATAATCTTACGTGCCTCACGGAGTTTTTCTAAAGTCTTTGGAATAAATTTTTGACCGCCAAAACCAGGGTTAACACTCATCAATAAGACTTGATCTACTTTATCCAACACATAATCTAAATAATGTAATGGTGTTGCTGGATTAAATACTAGACCCGCTTTTGCGCCACCATCTTTAATCAGTTGCAAAGAGCGATCAATATGGTGTGTTGCCTCAGGGTGGAAGGTAATAATATCCGCACCTGCCTCAAGAAAATCACCAATCATACGATCTACAGGAGAAACCATGAGATGCACGTCAATCGGTGCTTTGATGCCATATTTCTTTAATGCCTTACACACCCCAGCACCAAAAGTTAAGTTTGGAACATAATGGTTATCCATCACATCAAAATGAACAACATCTGCGCCTGCAGCCAATACATTTTCAACTTCTTCACCTAAACGGGCAAAATCAGCAGACAAAATTGAAGGGGCAATTAGAAATGGCTTGGACATGAAACAACCTAGCAGATATAAAAATTTTTCCTATTATAACAAACTTACCTTACAAGGTTGATTTAAAAGTAGACAGCTTTAATCTTCAACAGTATTTATAAAATAATTCTAATACAGACTATCAATGAATCCTGTGTAAATTGTTTCCAGCTACAATAAATGATACTGCAAACTTAAAATATTTTCTTTTAAGCGTTTTGGATAACCAAAAAAATCAAGGGCTTTAACAAGCCCTTGATCAAATCAGTCGTTATCTAAAGATAGAAGATCATTTGGACTGCTGATGCTTCTCTTGTTGTGTTTTCTCAAAATCGCGAACCATTTGAATGCGTTCTTGAGTTGCAGGATGCGAAGATAATGCATCCAGAATTGCTAAAGACTGATTTTTATCCGACTCTTTTTGCGATGAAGGCGAACTAGCGGATGCCTTTTTATCAGCATTGGCAGTTTGACTCGCATTGTCAGCTTTTTCTGAATCTTCTGTTTCATCACTTAAACGTTGTAAGAAATTGGCAAAATGTGAGACTTCAATGCCCTTTCGATCCATCAACTGTAAAGCATATAGATCAGCTTCAGATTCAAATTTACGTGAATAATTTGCACCAATCATTGCAGCAGGTAATGAAGTAAATAAGTCCGAACTATCTCCCGTCATGGCAATATACAAGACGCTAAGCCCTAAACTGGTTAAGCCTTGTTGTAGGCTATGGCGCTGAATTAAATGACCTTGCTCGTGCGCCAAGACGCCTAAAATTTCTTGATCACTATGTGCCATTTCGATCAATTCATCCGTGATAATGATGGTATTGTTGGGCAATGCCACCGCATTGGCACCCAAGCGCCCTCCTTCACGAAAAACCAATTTGGCAGGTTTGCCTTCAGCCACTGTATTTAAATATTGTTTGGAAATTAAATCCTTTTGACCTTGAGCCAATTGGCTGGGCGCTGTCCAATTATTTAAAACATAGGTTTCGGCTTCATCCCCTAATTTTTTCAAACTATTTTCAGGCAATTGAAAAGCCACATAATGTGAAGCAGCTGGAACGCCCCATTTGACTAAGGCAAACACAAAAGCAACCACAAAAATCACGCTAAAAATGATCAGGCTTGGTGAACGTTCAAGTTTCCAGATTGAATGCTGAACTTTTTTAGTTCCATAATTAAACCATTCAGGTAATGCTCCATGAAACTCGATACGCGCATCGTCTTTTAATTCAATCACAGGATGTAATTGCCCAAGCGCACCAATCAATGCCATATCTGAATATTGATAGCGACGATGCTGCTCTAAACGATCACCATAGCGAATCAGAACTTCAGACTCAGATTGAGCTGAAATCTGTGCATGGTGCGGTTTAGACACCACACCATCATAGAAAATAATATCTACTGGTTGTGACATAGATTATTCAACTCATATCATTATAAAGAAATATCAATGTCAAAAATGTCACTGATTTCTTCGGCTAAAGCACTTTGTTCTTGCTGTGCCAAATTCATCATTTGATCTGGATCATCATGCAAAATTAAGCTCATCGACTCAACCTGATATTTGTGAATACGAATCGCAGCCCAAGCAGACATCAATCCTATGCTTAAAATTTTGACAATCCAGTTTGAGGCAATAATCCATGCATAACGCCACTGATTGCAATCTGTTTTAAATTGGCTGTTGCCAACCGTGGTATTGTTCCATGTGGTAATAAAAAGACGTGCAGCGATTAATGGATAAATAAATAATCCAACCACTGCATACATGATAAATATCCCAGTAATAAAAAAGCTTGGTGAGAAGCCTGCAACAGTGCCAATGATGCCGAAATAAACCACAGAAAATGCAATAATTACACCAATCGACATAAAAATAGGCACATAGACAGCCGCCATATAAGCAGACCAATCTGCATTTAATTTAAAGTTTAACTGCCCTGCATATAAATGATTGAGATAATATTTTTTATATAGCCATATCGCTACAGGTGAAAAGATACCCAAAGTAAAAATATACACCAATATGCTCAAGAAAAAGACTTTATAAGACTCTTTAGTGGTTCCAGCAAAATAAAATCGGCTGTTCCCGAATTTACTGTTTCGCGCAGTAAAACGCATAGTTGCACGAATCAACCAAGGGACTGCAGCATATAACACAACCAACCCAACCACAGTTGCTATCATTGAATAGTGGGATGAAATGGAAAATGCTGCGTAGATCCCCAATGCGATCAAACGCCCTATTAAAATTTTGGTTGGTATACCCGTAAAGTCAAAGCGTCGCTGAAAAAACTCCGTGTTTCCATAAAAATAACGTAAACGACGAACCTTTGCCCAAGGTGCATACAAACTTAAAGTCACAATGGTCAATAGAATATTGACAATCCATATTCCAAAATACTCCATTGCATCACCATGAAACTTAAAGCGGTGAACTTTAGGGTATTGTTGGTCTGTATATTGCGGAATACTGGGTGGTGTGACCTGTTGATCCACATTCAAATGATCAGGAAATGGAGGTGGAATTTGATCTTGCATATTATTCTCTTTATTCAAATTATGATGGTGAACTCAAGTTTTTCATAATAAAAAATATCAGTGCCAGTGTATATTTTTTCTAAACTGAAAGAAATAGAGTAAAAGCAAACAACAATTTACTTTTACTCAGCATCAATTTGCTTTTTTTAATATTTTGGGATAAATCGCATTCTATTTTTGCAATTGTAAAGCATGGAATTGCAAATGATCATCCATAAAACTTTGGATAAAATAATATCCATGATCATAGCCTTCGTGAAATCTCAGGCTGATCTTTTGCCCAACAGCATTACACGCTTGCTGGAATTTTTCAGGATTCAATTGACTGTAAAATTGATCTTTTAAGCCTTGGTCTATCAAAACCTCATCAAACAGTGAACCCTTATTAAGCAACAACTGCGTGGCATCATGTTGGCGCCATACTGATTGGTCATCCCCTAAATAATGGGAAAAAGCTTTTTCGCCCCAAGGACATTCACTTGGTGCGCAAATTGGCGCAAAGGCAGACACAGATTTAAAATAATGTGGATATTTCCATGCCAATGTTAATGCGCCATGTCCTCCCATACTGTGTCCAAAAATACCGATCGCATTTGATTGGATTGGGAATGTTTCAAGCGCCCAAGAATAAAGTTCATCGACGATATAACTTTCCATTTGAAAATGTTCAGACCACGGTGCCTGAGTTGCATTGATATAGAATCCAGCACCTTGTCCCAAATCCCATGAATCGCCTTGAGCAACGTCTTGACCTCGTGGCGAAGTATCTGGCGCAATCAATATTAAACCGAGTTGTGACGCCAAGCGCTGGGCATGCGCCTTAATAATGAATGTTTCCTCAGTACAGGTCAGACCAGCCAGATAAAACAATGCTGCACACTTTTGCCCTTTTAAAGCTTGAGGTGGCATATAAACAGCAACTTTGCTTGCACCTTTTAAATAATTCGACTGAATCTGATAAATTCGTTGTTCACCATCAAAACAAATCGTGTTAGTTAAAAGTTCCATTGCCATCTCTCTCTAAATTTGGATTTACGAATTGTTTAAGGTTTATATCACTCACCTGATGCCTAAATGACAATAACCATCAAGGTTTAGCTGGATCTAACTTTTCATTCTGACTTTGTGCGGAAGCAATCACACCTTGTTGTGGAAATAAATGCTGCTCTAATTGAGGCAACATCAACTCCATATTTTTTCCAATCACCCACTGCGGCTCAGATGGATCAAATCCTTGCGCATTTTCCCATTTCGCAACTGTTTCAGATGCTTCTTTAAATGCCGCTTTTAATGAGCCTTGTTCACGCATTGCTTGATCAAAGAACGCTCGACCGAAATAAGTATAATCTGCTTCATTTGAACAACCAAATGATGCACGATCAGCTGCAGAAGCAGTAATAATTAAGGTATCTGGTGATTGCAGTGCTGAAACAAAACTACCTGAATAGCAGGCTGATATAACGATCACTTTCCAACGAATACCCGATTTATCTAAACTTTCTCTGAGCCATTTTGGATCAACATCGCTTAAATCAATCGGTTCATTTTCCAATTCAAAACGATTCGGTAAACCGTGTGAGGTCATATACAAAAACAACACATCACTTTCACGATTCATTTGCTGACCGATACGGCGTAAGGCGAGATCTATACTGGTTTTTGAAGCGATTGGGGTCTCGTTAATACTTGCAGGATTATTCACCAATTCAACAGAGCGCCCGAATGTACCAAAACGTGTATCGAACTGCTCTTTAATTCGATCAATCTCAAATTTAAATACATCCTGATAACTTGCCCCTGCCACACCTAAAAAGTACCAGTGTGTTTTGGCAAACTCACCAAACTGAATTTGTTCTAATGCCTTATTGAGTAAACGACTTTGGGCATAGAACGCATTTTCACTGATACTCGGTGGGACCTCTTCTACTTTCCAAATCGGCTGCTCTTTAATAGATACTTGCCAAGTAAACAGCGTCGCAACCGTAGCAAACATGATCAGCGCACGTTCCCACCACGGCCATTTTAACTCTCTCGAAAACACCCAAACCACTGCAAGGCTCTGCCAAATAAATAAAGCAAAGAACAACAGCGGAATTACATCATAAGTGAAATACGGTAACAGATCATGATTGCCCAGATACTGTAAAAGACACTGAAACAACATGATATGCGTATCAAGCACCAACCATAATAATGCAGGCACCAACATTAAACGTGGATTATTGGTCCGTTGAGAGAGGAATATCCCAACAATCAAAGCAATAAATGGCCATAAAGCATAACTGACTAAGCCTTGACGATTAAATACCCCACCATCACCTGCGACCAACCAACTAAATAAAGTATTGGCACATGCACCCAACAGCCCCCAAAAAATAAGCTGTAAAATTGACGGACGAACAATTTGTAAAGACTTTCGCGAACCCAAGAATAACCAGATCCCTGCACGTTGGTTACTTTTCAAATCATGCCAAAAGTTAATTGAGGGTTTAAGGTCTATCATATAGATTCTGTTAAGGCAGTCGCTTCAATCAGCCTATCTAGTTTAGGCTTGGCTAAAAAATTATCAATGTTTGATTTAACTATATATCAATAATTCGACTATTATTGAAACAGTTACCAAACTACTCAATAAGATTGCTGTTAAAATAAGCATCAAAACGACAAGCATCCCCTTGCCACTGATGATTGGTTGGTTGATCATTTAAAAATACAGCCAATCGAGGACGTTTTACCACA
Organism: Acinetobacter sp. WC-743; assembly: GCF_000335555.1. NCBI lineage: Bacteria > Pseudomonadati > Pseudomonadota > Gammaproteobacteria > Moraxellales > Moraxellaceae > Acinetobacter > Acinetobacter sp. WC-743. The sequence goes on from NZ_AMFQ01000071.1 coordinate 26,029, forward strand.
ACCCGTTTGGCAATGTGTTGAGCTAAGACTAAAAGATGATCTCCTAAATCCATTTCACCATCTTCTGGAAGCAGCATGTGCAATAACTGCATTTGCTTTTTGACTTGCGCCTGCTTTTTGACTGCCTGCTGATGTTGATCACGTTGCGGAAACATGGGATCTAAATAAACCACATCGACTGTTTGTTTGTCTTGAATCAATTGCTCTAAATAGACGGTGGAATCCGAAAAAATTAAATCAATTCGCGCAACGACTTTTCCTAGAAATGGATCATTTTCAGCCTGTGCTTTTGCATCTTCAAGCAAAGTAAACAAAATTGGATGACGCTCTACCAAGCGAATATTGGCACCCAGATAAGCCATCAACAAGCTGTCATGACCTAAACCTGCTGTGGCATCGACCAATTTTGGTTTTTCTGAAAGATGACAAGCACGAGCAATCATTTCTGATTTTAAACTGGCACGTTTTAGACGTGGTATTTCAGCTTTCCAATCAGGCTGCATTCTCATGCCATTAGCACATAGACTCAAACCTTGCTCATCAACACACAGTGCGAGTTCAGGGTTTAACCTTAAAAAACGCGCGTTGAGTTTTTCAATCACCTCTATATTAACCACGACTCCACGTAAAGAAAGCACAGTTTGATAAGACTGTGCTTTCTCTAAAAAAGTGGATTCTGTAAATAAGCGAATCTCGCTTACCATAATTTCCAACCTGTTAAAGCAAATAATAAAATGATTAAACCTGATGCAATACGATACCAAGCAAAGACCATAAAATCACGTTTGGAAACATAAGCCACCAAAACACGAATCAGAATTAATGCAGAAACAAACGAAACGATCAAACCTACAAAAAATACGGTCCAATCTTGAGTAGTTTCATAAATATGATAGTTTTTAAAAAGATCTAATAACCCTGCACCGACAATGACAGGAATACCTAAGAAAAAAGAAAATTCAGTTGCCGCCTTACGCGATACACCCAACATCATACCGCCAATAATTGTTGCGCCTGAACGTGAAGTACCTGGAATAAGCGCTAAAACTTGAATCAAACCAATATAGATTGCTTCTTTAATCGTAATATTGTCGACTTCAACTGCATTAACTTTAGGTGGATTTTTCTCTACCCACCAAATAATTAAACCACCAACAATTAAGCCAATCGCTACTGAAATATCATTAAACAAAAGTTCTTTTACGATATCACCACAAGTCAAACCCACAATCATGATCGGAATTGAAGCAGCAATAATGCTCACGCCTAAATGTCGACCTTTAGGTTCACCAGAAAACAGACCGATAGCAGCTCCCCAAAGCTTGCCCCAATATTCATAAATGACGGCAGCAATTGCCCCCATTTGAATCGCAACAACAAATAAGTCACTCTTTTCTTTGGTCCAGAAATTCATTAATTCAGATGCAAGAATTAAATGCCCTGTACTTGAAATAGGTAAGAATTCGGTAATACCTTCAACGATACCCATAATGGCTGCTTTGAGTAGCAGTAAAAGATCCATGTTAAATCCTAAAAAATTAAATCCTAAAAATTAAAGCGAAAAACGATTATGGCTTGCCTTGTTCTGGTATTTTTTTCCATGCATTATCACGCAAATATACAGGTAATGCCTGTTCAGCACTGAGCCATTGCTGTTTCAATGCATATTGTCTTGCAATCGTCGCAATATCGTTGGCATTTGCAGTAAGTTTCTGAAATTTAGTCGCTTCAGCATCGACCAATGTTGCACCAGAACCAATTAAAGTATATTTTTGGTACGCTGCAGCCTGCTGATAGTCTAATAATTTTTCTTCATCTACAAGTTGCATAATGTTATTTTGATCGAGCTTAAAACTCGCCATATAAACTTCATTCATACGTGCATCTAAAACGGCTGTAACTTCTACCAATTGAGCATGTTGATATGCTGCCTGAGCCAATGCTTGTAATGTAGACACAGGAATGACAGGAATATCATGTGCCCATGCCAATGCTTGGGTCACTGCGGCATTGATACGTACACCGCTAAAAGAACCAGGTCCACGGCTAAACGCAATTGCAGTCAGCGCTTGATTACTGATTTGGTTTTGCTGAAAGCCTTGCTCAATCATTGGCAAAATCGTTTGAGTCTGTGCCTTTGCTCGCGTATCAAGTTGAAAATAGAGTGTTTGAGTTTCATCAACAATCGAAACGGAACACTGCTCATTGGCAGTTTCCAATGCCAGCAATTTCATGCACAACCTTACTGTATTAAAAATGTTGCCTATGATACTCCACTCATTTCATTAGCGCGAGAACTAAGCGCTAAAGCCTGTCAGATAAAATCCATCAGATCAAATTCATCTACAAAAAATCAAGGCAATAGACTTTTTTCCTGAGCAAAAAAGATATTAACACTCTCGATGGCAGTGTTCAGTTGAATATCTTTAACGCATGGATACGACTTAAGCAAACTGATTAAATTTTCTTAAAATATAAGGCGATGAAAGCAATTTATTTATGTTATGTAATTTTACTTAATGGGATGAGTATTGAAGCGAGAGTACAGCATGTACCCCTCGCCCGAGAAAAATAAAGCCTTATTCAAAGACATTATTCATTTTTAAATGACGCTATTCACTTTGAAACAACCATGCTAATCAAACTTAAACTCTTCTAAATTGATAAAATCTTTATAGTGTGAGGCATAATGCATTGCACTCATTTTTAATAAATTAGCTGCATTTTCATCTAAAGTTCGAATGACTTTTCCTGGAGAACCCACCACCAAAGAATTATCTGGAATGACTTTACCTTCAGGAATCAAGCTATTGGCACCAATAATACAGTTTTTACCAATCACAGCATGATTTAAAACCACTGCATTGATACCAATCAAACTATTCTCACCGATGGTACAACCATGCAGCATTGCTTGATGTCCAATAGTCACATAATCGCCAACGTGTAATTCAATACCTGCATCAGTGTGTAACACTGCGTTCTCTTGAACATTACTGAAATTCCCTACATGAATTTTCGCATTATCCGCACGAATAACGGCACCAAACCAAACACTGACTTGTTGTCCCAACTCAACTTGACCAATTACAGTTGCATTATCAGCAACCCAACCATTAAAAGGCTCATGTAACGCTTTAGGTGCCAGTCCTTTAAATTTATACATCATCGTGTAATATTCCTTTCAATTTTTCCCTGTAACAATACTTTCAAATATAAAACTTATTTTCGATTAAAGATTTGAGATTTAAATGATGGAGAATTCAATAAAAATGGCCAGTTTTTCTGATAATCCAATCCATATTTAAATAATGAAATTAGAATTCTAGCCGTTAAACCCCAAATAATTTCATTTTCGATTCGCAGACTAGGAAAATATACAGATTGATGTGCCAATCGCACTTCATAAGGAATAGGTTGTGATTCCATCATTTTTTTAATCGGTGCATAAAAAATACGATCAATTTCAGTCGGTTGTGGAATCAATTGAATATCAGGTGGAATTAACCCCACCACAGGTTTGACCGTAATTCCGCTTTTTGCTCGCTCCATGGGTAAATCACCAATCAGCTTGACATCAAAAGGATTTAACGCAGTTTCTTCCCAAGCTTCACGTAAAGCCACAACAATATTACTAGTGTCATTCGGGTCACGCTTACCACCCGGAAATGAAACTTCACCAGCATGGTTTGATAGATATGCAGAACGTCTAGTCAACAAAATTTTAGGATCAGCTTCCTGAGTAATTGCAATCAGAACCGCAGCATTGGCAGGAAATGTTCTTCTGCCAAAACGTAATCTGTTTTGCAATATTTGTGTTAACTCATGATCCTGCATGTATCTCACTCAATATTTTTGTTCTCTTTCTATCATATATGAAATTTTATGGATAAGGCTATAAATGATGCGAAAGTAGAATTTTTCAGTTATGCTGAGTTATCTCACATTTTCAATGAAGCTTATGAGTTTTTGCAGTGTTTGTGGTCATTCGACAATCGAAAAAATTCCTTTAGGTGATCAAAAAATCCGTAAAGTTTGTACACACTGTGGCACTATTCATTATGTCAACCCTAAAGTTATTTGCGGTGCACTTGCCCTTTGGGAAGATAAAGTTTTACTTTGTCGCCGTGCAATAGAACCTCGCTATGGGCTTTGGACATTACCTGCTGGGTATATGGAACTGTTTGAAACCATGGAGCAAGGTGCAGCACGTGAAACACGTGAAGAATCAGAAGCAGAAGTAGAAATCGAACAATTGTACTGTATGTATAATATTCCACGCATTGGACAGATTTATGTGTTGTTTAAAACACAAATTAAAGATGGTTTTTTTGGTGCTGGAGAAGAAACACTCGAAAGCCGATTATTTGAAGAACATGAAATCCCTTGGAATGATTTAGCATTTCCAAGCGTTGAACGTACATTACGTCATTATTTTGAAGATCGGAAAAATAATATCTTCCCAATGCACTTAGAAACATTAGGAACACGTCTCGACCAAACAGGTTGATTAAAAATTACTTTATTGATAGTCAATTATATAGAGAGCTAAAAAAATCCCCAATCTCAATTGGGGGATTTTTTTAGCGCAATGAGATTATTTGGTTTTCACTGTATAACACTGTGGCAAACTTACCGATAGGGTCCCTTGCTGACGCTTCGCTAACTCTTTTTGTTCTGTAGTAAGCTTATCTTTATTAGTATCTGTATTGTTATAGATTGCCTGATAAACCGCTTGTAAATTGACCCAAGTTGCCTGAATTGTTTTGTCTCCATCCCAACTGGTTATATTCACCCCACTAGAGGTATTTTGTTCATTAATTAATCGCTGAAGGTTTAAACGAATACCGCCAGAAGAGACTGAAGCTTTATTTAAGTCATCGTTGGTAGTCCCACTCGTAGGGGTAACGACTAATCTTTCATTCAATCCCACTAAAGCACCATCAAGACTTCCAAAAATAGGATTGGCTAAAATCATACGCAGTGTAATTGATTTTTCAATATCCCCATTAATATAAGCAGTTCCTGTTGTACCCAGTCGATATTGTTGAACACCTGTTTCTTTATCAATGTAAGTGCTTGGATCGACATCCGCACAGGTATTTGAATTTAAAGTACCATTTCGACCAAGGTTAGTACGGATATCCCCATTTTCATCAATCACAATACCTAGGGTTTGAGTATTTGGATTAACTTCAGGATTCGTAAACGTAAATGTAATATTGGCATACAGAGGGAAGTAATATTTTTCTCCAGTTTTTACTGTATTTTTCGTCATGAAAACTCTTCGATCTAGATAGTTCGCAGGATTGGTTTTATAAATATCAATACCACCTGAAAGCTGATCCCCATTGAATGTCTGACGCCACTTGCCATAAACCGTCGTATCTGTCGGAGCAGTGGTCGCACCAGTGGCACGTTTATACATATATTCGGTACCCGCCACATTGGTATTGTTCAGCAATGTACCTTGATAAATACTCAGTTGATCCGTGGTGGTTTGATCTTTTTTAAATATCAATGGATTGCTGATTTTTCGAGTTAATGGACTGATCCAACCTTGCTGTGGATTGACATCTAATTTTTGTGGAACCACTTGATTGAGTAACAGGAACTTTAACAATGAATCAGCAATGGTGCTACCTTCGACTTTTTGCGGAACACCTATCCATTGCATCGCATAACCTGTCGTATAGCCTTGGCGGTCCGTCACGAGATACATATTGGCTATCGATTCGTTCTTCGTATTTAAGTCACTCTTCCCTGTAAAGCCTTGGATATCAACATTTGCTCCACTAAAAATCAGGAAGTTTGTAGAGTAAATATTAACTAGCGACTGTTGAATCAAACGCTGTGCTGTTAACTGTGCTGAAGCATTATCGACAGTTTCAAGATTGAGCCATGGTTTTAATTTCTCGATGTAACTGCCATCAAGAAAATCGGCAACACCAATATCCGCAGGTAAATCTTTAAGGTTATTTTTTAAATTATCTGATAATTCGATAGGTTGAATATCCCCAACCTGGTGAGTATTTTGCTCTACACCAATCGCTTGGAAAACACGAACCAAGCCAACCATGACTTTAAAAGTATCATCGCTCATATCCATACTGGCAGGTGTTTTGCCTGTCATGGCACTTGCGATATCAATCAAACCAATCGCAGCAGGTTGTCCCCTCACCTTTAATGGACGAATTTTGTTTAAATCTACATCCCCCAAAACAATTTTACGTTCTGATTGAGAACCCTGAATATAAAATTTTGCCTTATCACCAATTAAACAACCACCAGAAGCCAAACCACCTTCTAATTTGGTAGTGAAATGATTTCGAGTATCTGTACTACAATCAAAATTTAATCCAGTCACTGGATAATCAACATAAAAACCTAAACATTTTTCATAAGATGCATCACAGCCATTGGTATAAGTGACGATACCTTTGTAGGGATCTTCATTGACTGTCGAACTTTCACCACCACAACCAGTAAGTGCTAAACCTAAACTCGTTAAAACGAATGGGGCTAATACTCTTTTTTTCATAATCTCGTCCTTACTGAATAACACTCAGCTTAATTTGTCCATGATTTGTTAACTGTTTATTTTCAACATCTATAGCTGAGGATAATGGTGTTAAAAATAGATAAGTCGCTTTTTCTGGTTTTCTCAACACACCTTCCATTGCGGCATATTGTAAATTGTTGTCGTGTGATTCTTCATTTTTAAAGCCACTGACACCTTCAATGACACAGCCTTGTTCATCTAAAAATACAACTAAAGGCCAATAGTAGGTTTGTGTCTTAGAAGAGGATGCGTAGGAGGTCAAAAGTATATTTTGTACCTGAGCATCTAATTTCACCACTTCATAAGCAAAATGCGCTTTAATCGGCGCAACAGGCCATAAACCAATCTCTTGATTTTTAAGTGATAAACCTTTTGCTTTAAGTATTTTTTTACCTGTGAAACAAGCTTGTTCTAAATTATGAACCACTTCGTCTTTAGGTAATCGGAAATAAGTTGAAGATAGCACGACTGGTTTTTTTTCGTCAGCATCTGGATTGCCTCGAATACGGTTTAAGAGACTTGTACTCAGTCCCTTTTGTCGTTCAATTGTTTCATAACGCCCATGTACTGCACCAATTTCTGGGGTCATATAAAATCGCTTTTTCCCCTCGAGATTAAATTCACGATCTTCCAGATATTCATTATTCACATACTTTTCACCATCAATGATGGTGAAATTTTTGTCTTCAGTTTCTTGGATACTCTGCGTTTTAAGCGCAGCTTTGGAAATTTGTGAGTTCTGAGTCGTTAAACTCTTTTGTTGTTTTTCGACTTGTTTAGCATCATGTTGTGATTTAGCTATTTCAGCAGTTTTGGTTTCTGGAACAACTACAGCTGTTTTTTCTTGTTCATCTGGCTGTACTGATGACGAAACACTTTTTTGTGGTTGTGGTGAACCCTTAACAGTTTCTTGCGACTTTGTTTGGATTTCTGATGAATGCTTAGTTAAAGGTATCACAGGTTTTTTTGGCTCTGGCGCACTTGTAGGAAAACGCTCAGGTTGAGTCACATTTTTATTTTGTGTTGTGCTGGATTGAGGTTGAATAGCCTCAATAATAGGTTTTACAGTTTTGCTTTCATTCTTCTCATTATTTTTTTGTTTGGTTTCAGGTTTTGTTGATGATTCAGGTTTTTGGATAATCATCGGATGCCCATCAGGTCCGATAATGGTATAGAAACTGGATGCATAGCAAGCTGATGTGGCTAAGCTCATACCAATTACCAGCCACAAAGAAGTCAAAACTATTTTTTTCTCAGCTTTTAAATGCATTACCATCTCGTTCTGTAGTTAATCCCTAGAATTGTGACTTTGGTATTTGTTTTTACATTCAATCCAGCATATGGGTTGAGCAGTAAATTATCTACCCCTGTTTTATTCGCTAAACTACTGGTATTTGCAGGAATATTATCTCGGCTACGTAAGAAGCCCACAGATAAATCAATATCCGTATCTTCATCAAAACGGTAACCTAAACCTAAACCGAATAATTGAGCATTATTGATCGGCACCATAGTATTTCGTTTATCATCCGGAATCGCACTGGCACGAGGTTCATAACCTGCTCGAAGTTTTAAACGGTCATTGGCTGAATACTCAACACCAACTCCCCAGCTCCATGGTGATTTAAAGCCAAGCGGGAAAGCCAATGAAGTATCTGTGACTTGATTGGATAAAAGTTTAGCAATTTTTAATGCTGAAATTTGGCGATCAAACTCAAATTGGAATTTTTCCCACGCTTTAAAGTCTGTCCACCCAACATCGAAATTCACTTGTAAATCAGGTAAAACCTTATATTTTATCCCTGCTTGGAAATGTGCTGGATATTCCAAATCCATTGCGATCAAACCAGATTCTGTTGGTGGTATATAACCTGGAAACCCAAGAATCGCAGCAAGGATTTGCCCCGTCGCAGATGAGTTTAAGCCTTTAATCAGTTCTCTTGGCGCGTTGGCATTATCGATGAAATATTTACCTTTCATACGCATTTTTGCCGAGCTTTGATAGACCATACCAAAACCAAAGTTTTCAGTTGGCTCCCACATTAAACCCAAGTTATAGCTTGGACTCAGACTTTGTTCTAAAGAAACCTGCATTTTCCCGAACTGACCAAAAGGATTCATACCCTCATTGGCATTACAAATACCAAACAGCAAAAGATCCGTGATCATATTGGAGTTATTTCGGAATGGTCCACAAACAGACTCATCCACCATTCGTAATACGCCAATCATTTCATTGGGGAAGCGTAAGTCTGTCTTTAGTGCCATGGCATTATATGACATCCCAATCGAAGCTCCCAAAGAGAGTTGATCATTGACTTGATATGCAACAGAAGGTGATAAATATGTAATACGTTCAATGGCAACCTGTTGTCCCATAAAGTTGCCGGGATTTTTATCTTCTGAACCAAATCCTGCCACCATCGGTGCGTAAGCTGCGGTTGCATAGGTTAATTTTGAACCTGGCGGATTATATGAAACTCCACCAGTAGGCGCCAATACTGGCCATCCGGGTCCCAAATCTACAACTTTCTTTAAAATAGGAATGTATAAACTTGCATATTCAACGTCACCACGTACAGAGTCTTTATAGTCTGTACATAAGCTGGAAGGATTATCTGGTGCATCATTACAGATTAAAGGATCATCAGAATAACCAAATACGTTATAACCTGGCGGTGCAGAAAACTCTCGTTGAACATCAAAGTTTGCAATGATACCTTGTACGTCTGTCTGTAGACCTTTAAGTTTCGTCAATCCAGCTGGGTTAAAATGAATTGCACTAATTCCTGGAGGGTCTGCAGTAACAGCATTCCCCATCGTCAATGAACGTATATCTACAGATAGGTTAAGCCCTAAATGTGCAAATACTTGAGTTGAACACCCTGTTAATAAAATTGCTGTTACTAATGGGCGCAAACGTATGTTTTTCATACCTTACACTCCTTAGCGAGCTTTTTTCTTACCAAAGCCAATAATATCTAATGGGAAGGACAATCCAAGTGAAATATCCGGTGAATCCTCAGTTAAACCAATTCCCAATGTACCATTCACAATGGTTTCAGGATTGACTCGCACACCTAAAGCAATCGAGAACATACCACTTGATTGATTCGCAGCATCATATTTTTCACGCCCCTTTTCAGGGGTTGCTAGATTTGCCTGATAGGTAAAGGAGGTATTCATATTAAATGATTGTTGATATGACATGGTCATAGATACATCATAGTTAAATGAATACGCAAAACCAAAAGAGAATCCGCCTGTCACTCCTGGATCAAATTCTTCTAAAACCCGTTGACCGAGCTGCTGACCACCCTGACCATTGGCATTTCCACCCCCACGCACTTGGTTTAAACCAGTTTCTTTAAATCCATAGTTAGCCGAAACAGAGGCAAATAATACAACAGGGTCAATATATTTTCGGGTACTTGCACCGAAACCGACAGAATAATACCCCTTACCTGTGGAGAGATCTGTATTCGGGTTAATTTCGTATGGGCTATCCCCTGTTTTTGTTGATACACTACCAAATAAAATCAGCGGTAAACGACCAGCTTTAAGTGGAAAAGGTTCCCAACGTGCTCCGAAGTTAATATCCCCTAAACCTGCGGCAGTTGCATCTTTTAAACTATCTGATTTTGCGATAAAAGGTACAGATGCCGTAAACGTTAAATTATCTCGAACGCCATATTGCGCCGTAAAGGTATTGGTAATGGTATGACTTGCATCTTCATCTACACGAAGTTGATAAGCAGTACCTTCATTAATCCCCAAATTCAGTTGTGAATCACGATAGTATGAATAATCCAAATCATAGAAAGTTGATATTTCACCTTTTTTAATTAAGGAATATTGCCGCTCATTGGATGTAAAAACTTCTTGTAAGTTGGTTTCCTGAGAAGCATCCCCTTCTTTCTTTTGTAATGCTTCAGCCGCTTGAGAGCCTGACTTTGGTGCTAAAGATTTTGTTTCATCTTTATTAATCTGTACATCTTCTTTAGCTGGAACAGCTTGATCTACTGCTGCTTCAGCACTTGCATCAACCTCAGTATTTGTTTCAGCCGCATATAAACTTCCAATTGCAAACTGAATACTCACTGCAAGTAAAGTTCTTTTCATCCATTGATTATTCATATTATTCCTATCCCAAAAAATCCAATTCAGTTATGTAATTTTTAGTCCATCTTTTACTTACGTTTATAATAGAGTCGTAGGTAAGTTGTAATTGGCTGATTATAGGTTGCTGACTTGGTATCTAGGTCAATTACTTTACGCATGGTTGATGCTTTATCTGCCAATCTATTGACGTAATCTGTTGAATATTGAGCCTCTACCAATGCATAACGATTAATTGTTGCATCATCAACATGACGCATATCTGCCTCTTGTAAAGCCAACATATTACGTTGTTGGTCTTTAGGCGCATTAATCATAAATAAAGTATTATTTTCCCAAACTTGCTTAAAGCGCTCTTGGTCAAAACTAATATTTCCTAATGCAGGGTCAGCCACATAGACCCGACCATCTTTATACGCTTTAAATACCACAAAATGTTTAAAGCCTGCATAAGAAATAGGCACAATCACAGGTTGATTTTGATTAATTAAGTCTGTGAATTCCCCTTTAAAGCCGCCACTCTCATAACCAATCGCAGCCACAAAACGTTTCATATCCAACAGAGAAAAACTTCGACGTTCGATAATACGGTTGTATTCTCCAAAACGTAATAAACCTTCCATGGTTTGTTGTTCAGTTAAATTTGTTCCGACATATCCATTAAGCAATGTCGTGAGCGCCGCAGAGCCACAACTATAGTCATATGCCTGACGGACGATACCACGGAATTGATTTTCTAAAGCAGGTTTAATCTGTACCATCTCACGATGATTTCGTGAGAATGATGGGTCCCGAGAATCCGCAAGCTCAGTATAATAAACAGCATCCTTTGGCTTGGGTTTTACATCTAGTGCGTGGTTGGCAAAATAGTACATTAATGCCGAACCTAAAGTAATTTCTAACATAATTTTAACTATCAAGTATCGGCAGTATTTTGCCTAAAGTGCTGATTTTATTTTTAGAGTGAACACTCTACATCCCTGAAACTAGAAGATACCGTTTTTTGAAAAAAAAAACAGTCTTTTTTTGAACTTTTGTCGTTTTTAGGGCAGTTTTTTGTAAAAAAAAACGCATGCTCTGCATGCGTCTTTTTACAACCAATTAATTCTAACTTAGTGACCAGAAATAGTCAGTTTTACACCATTTGGCGTAGCTGAACCACCGTTATAGAATTTCATTCCACTGATTGCAACATCACCAATCGAAGCAGAACCCGTACCTGTACCTGGAGTGCCTGGAGTTCCCGGTACATAACCTGTACCACCACCTAACACAACTCGACTTAAGTAAATATCAGTACCTGTTGTACTTTTCAACGCAGTTACCGCTAAACCTTGTTGAGTTACCGCAATATCAGCATCCATAGCTAAATCAGCACTACCCGTATCATTAAGTTTGATACCGCCCAATACGATATAACCACCACCGCCAGCAGATGCATCTTTAAGTGCCAAGTTACTAATTGATAAACCACCGATCATTTTACCAGCAAGCTTAATCATTGCACCCTGAGGTGTATTACCCAATTGAATATTAGCTGTACTTGCGCCCACATTCACAGTTAAACCACTTAAAATTTCAGCAGAACCAGCATCTGGTTTATAAGCACCTGCAGTACCAGTTACGTTATTAACTTCAATTTTACCTAAATCAATTTTAAGCGCATTAATTGCTGCTGCTACGTTTAAAAATGGCTTACCTGTTGCTCCAGCAGTCGCACTACCATCAGTATCAATTACTAAATCAGCTAGATTACCAGTACCTGTCTTGGTCACAACCACATTATTTAAAGTGATCGCACCCGCTTTACCTGAACCACCAGTTGTTGCGTTTACAGCCAAACCATCACCATCAAAAACATGTAGTTTAGCAATTTCGATTTTAGAAGCATCAATACCAACATTGATACCATCTTGACCTGTGGTTGCACTCAGTGCAGCATCATCCATTGCTTGCAGAGCCATTGCATTTGAGCTAACAGCAACAGCAGAAACTAAAGCGAGTTTAGTAAATAATTTCATAATCCGTACTCTCCCAAGAGCATTTTTTTTCATTTTTAACCACTCTCCGTAGTTCCCTGTTGTTTTTAGTTGTTTTACAACTTAGAACACCAATCCTTGAGTAGTCCGTTTTGCCCTTTTAAATTAACTGTATGTTACTTTTTGTTCAACTGCTGTTTATCAAAAAGGAGATGAAACCGATAAACGGTAAGCAGTTTCACTACATTATGTTATTTTTTTGTTCAACCGCTGTTTATCACAAAGTTGATAAAACCGATAAACGGTAAACAGTTTTTTCACCTTGGTTTTCAGGTAGAATATAGCCGAATCAATCAATTTTTCTTTTTGAGTTCAATCTCCCTATGTTTCGGAAGTTATTACATTTTCCATCAAACAGCATTGCTACAGTATTACATCGACTTCACTCGCTTTTTGGTTGTGTCTATTTAAAAAATTCAGGGCAAGATGTCATCGCCTTCTTACCTGAAAAGTATTGTATTTCAACCTCACAACAATACGAGACTTATACACGAACCGACTTTAGCAATTATCAAAAAGATCAAAATACAAATAAGTTCGATCATTTTTTTTCTTTTAATCCACTCTCCTCTTCGGATAGCGTTGAAAATTTTCAAGGAGGTTATATTGGATTTATCGACTACAATTATGCCAGTGCCCAACATATTGATTCAGCAATAAGAACCCAACCTAATTTTTATATGGGTGAATATCAAACTTTTATTCACATCGAAAATCAACAATTAGTTTTCTGCAGCTTAGAATCTTGTGCAGAAGAATTTTTCACATTCGTACAGAATCTATTACATACAAATCAAGCACCAAGCACATTTAAACTCAACACGCTCTGTCAAGCGAAGTGGACAAAACAAGACTATGCCCGAGCTTTTACCCAAGTTCAAGAATACATTAAGGCAGGCGATTGCTATCAAATCAATTTGACACAAGAGTTCAGCGCAAAGGCGCAAGGCTTACTTTTAGATACAGCTGAACGTTTTTGGAAACTGACTGATGCACCTTATTCAGGTTATTTAAAACTTGATGATTTTGAGTTACTGAGTTGTTCACCTGAATTATTTATTGATTTTAAAGCGGATCGTAAAATTATCACTAAGCCCATCAAAGGCACGATGCCGCGTTATGATGACCCTGTTTTAGATCAACAATCCAAAGATCGGTTAATTCATTCTCAAAAAGATCAGGCAGAAAATGTCATGATCGTTGATTTGTTACGTAATGATTTAAGTGTATATGCCGAAACAGGTTCAGTAAAAACACCTAAACTTTTCAATATTGAGTCTTTTAACCAAGTCCACCACATGGTGAGTGAAGTCACAGCAACATTAAAACCTGAAGTCAATCCATTTGATGTACTCTTAACGGCTTTACCAGGTGGCTCAATCACAGGCGCACCAAAAATTCGAGCAATGCAAATTATTGAAGAGTTAGAGTGTGCTCCGCGTGGTGCTTATTGTGGTTCTTTGGGATATTTTAATTTTGATGGTACAGGATCTTGGAATATTTTAATTCGTTCGATTCAAAAATATAAAAATGACATTTCATTATGGGCAGGTGGGGGAATCACCATTGCGTCTGACTGCGATGCTGAATATCAGGAATGTTTTGATAAAGTTTCCGCAATGCTTGATCTGCTCAATACTTGGTATCAGCCAGAAGACCAATACACGGAACGAAATTAACGAGCATGATTCACTCAATATAAATAAAATGGCTTTTGTTTCCCTATCAGCCATTTTATCTTCATCACGATCGCAAGGCGACATCCATGTCGACCACATGCAATAATTACAGTTAAGACAAGATATCCTGCTTTAAAGTATCAACAAGCCGTTGATTTTGCTCATCTGTACCTATCGTAATCCTTAAGAACTGGTTAATACGAGGCTTATTAAAATAACGGACAATAATCCCCCTTTCACGCAACGCCTGTGCAAGTTCACCAGCATCTTTAGACGGTAAAGATGCAAATATAAAATTCGCTTTAGATGGCAGCACTTTAAAGCCTATCGCTTCTAAGTCTGCAACCAGTTTGTCGCGACTGAGAATCACTTTTTGACATTGCGCTTCAAAGTATTCTTGATCTTCAAAAGACGCAACGGCAGCAGCAATGGCAAAACGATCAATCGGATAGGAGTTAAAACTATTTTTAACAGCTTCTAATGCTGCAATGAGATGTGGCTGTGCAATCGCAAATCCAACGCGTAGTCCCGCTAAAGAACGAGATTTTGAAGTCGTTTGACAGACCACTAAATTCTCATATTTTTCAACCAGCTGTACCGCAGATTCCGCTCCAAAGTCAACATAAGCCTCATCAATCACCACCACAACATCTGGATTGGATTGTAAAACTTCTTCAATAGCATCTAAACCCAATGCAATACTGGTGGGCGCATTTGGATTGGTAATAATAATTCCACCATTAGGCTGTTTATAATCATCCACCACGATTTCAAACTGCTCATTTAGAGGAATGATTTTTGTTTGAGCAGAAAGCCCAAAAAACTGACTATAAACAGGATAAAAACTATAGGTAATATCTGGATATAAAATAGGCTGATCTTGTACGAAAAAAGCCTTAAAAATATGGGCTAGAACTTCATCTGAACCGTTGCCGACAAAAACATTGGCAATATTGACATGCTGTTGTTGAGCAATTGCTTGTTTCAATGCAGTTGCATCGGGATCTGGATAAAGTCGTAATGCATCCGCGGAATTTTCCAAAACAGCTTCAACCGCTTCAACCACTTTCGGCGATGGCGGATAAGGGTTTTCATTGGTATTCAGTTTTAATAAATTTTGAATTTTAGGCTGTTCTCCCGGGACATACGGATCTAACTCACGTACCTCAGGACTCCAAAAACGCATTTGTTCAGGACGAATCTTTGACATTTTCTTATCTCTTATTTGCCTCATCTGCCTCTTACACCACTTTAAGTGCAACTCACTAAAAGCGCATTGAGAGAAGGTAATTCAAAGCTATCAAAATAAATGCCACAGACTCTGCATTCTACTTTAAATAGCTTCCTCTCTTTTGCTTTGAGAGGAATTTGCATTACATAATCAATGAGGTATTCAATTTAATTACTGGTAACGGTATCGTGCAGATCGTGCATGTGCATCCAAATCCTCTTGCTGAGCAAGAAGATCTGCTGTTTTAGCCAGTGGTTTAACCCCCTGCTCAGAACACATGATTAAACTTGAACGTTTCTGGAAGTCATAAACACCCAAAGGTGATGAAAAGCGTGCTGTGCCTGATGTTGGCAGTACATGGTTAGGACCTGCACAATAATCACCAATCGCTTCTGGTGTATAACGCCCCATAAAGATCGCACCTGCATGGCGAATACTTTCTGACATCATTTGCGCCTCATCCAAACACAACTCTAAATGTTCTGGCGCAACTTGATTAATTAAATCAATCGCTTCTTGGCGGTTTTTAACCAAAACTAAAGCTCCACGATTCGCAATCGATGTTCGCGCAATCTCTGCTTTTGGCAAAGCAGCCAAATGTGCTTCAATTGCCAGCTCCACATCATTTAAAAGCTGCTCATCCGGTGTGATAAAAATTGCCTGTGCAACAGCATCATGCTCTGCTTGTGACAATACATCCATCGCCAACCACTCTGGATTATTTTCACCTTCTGCATACACTAAAATTTCAGAAGGTCCAGCGATCATATCAATTCCCACTTGACCAAAAACCGCACGTTTTGCAGCGGCAACAAAACGATTGCCAGGTCCAGTGATTTTATCCACCTGTGGAATTGTTTCTGTACCATAAGCCAATGCTGCAACTGCTTGAGCACCTCCAATGGTAAATACACGATGTACTCCAGCCAGATATGCAGCAGCCAAGACCAAAGGGTTTAATTCACCATTCGGCGCAGGTACAACCATGATAATTTCTTGTACGCCAGCAACATGTGCAGGTATGGCATTCATCAGCACAGAAGATGGATAAGATGCCAAACCACCTGGAACATAAATCCCAACACGATCTAAAGGTGTTACTTTTTGCCCCAAGGTATTGCCCAAATCATCAATATAAGTCCAACCTTCTTGTTTTTGTGCTTGATGAAATGAACGAATACGTTGTGCTGCCATTTCTAAGGCGTCACGAATTTCAACCGTTAAGCCCTCAAATGCAGCTTTCAATTGGGTTTGTGACAGTTCTAGATCTGAAAATTGATGCGCTGGATGTCGATCGAACTGTTGAGTGAGTTTTAATACATGTGCATCGCCATGCTGACGCACATCTGCAATAATTTGGTCTACTGTTTTTAAAAGCTCAGGATCACTCACTGTTTCAAAAGCTAACAAGTCAGCAAAGACTTGTTTAAAGTTCTGCTCTTGAGTCGATAAACGTCGCATCAATTTACCCACAAGGTTGTTTAAGAAAGATTTAGTTTACCTTGTTTTGAACATCTTGTGGGCAAAGATCACATAGTCAATTTAACTTAGTTTGATAGGAAAGTCTGATGAGGAATACTGTTGATCATACAAAATCTGATTTAAGTACTCACATCTGGATAATCCCAGTCACTATCTGCCTGAATTAACCAATTCAATGCACCGTGTCTTTCAACAACAACCGATGAGTTTAGATTTGCAGGTGCTTGCTGTTGTTTTAAACGCGCATCCACACAAGCCCAATCATAACGATAAATTAAATCTGCCTGATCTAAAATTTCCTCAATCTCACGTAATTTCACTTTGCTCATAAAAGCATCAAATGTTTCACAGGAGGTCACCGCTTGAATCGCAAAATCACAATCAATAATATGATCAGGATAAGTGAGCTCATCCACGAGACCTAAAGCCCATAACAAGACCCAATAAGCTTCGTATTTCCAAACCATATTAACAACGTCTTGTTCAGATACATCACGCTTTAAAATCGCCTGCTCTTTTTTGGTCAATTCCGCTAAAACTTGCATTTTTTTTAAAATATCAAATACAAATTCCTGCGTTTCATCATCGTATTGATCATTGTTTAGATCACAAGCCACCTGAATGACCCATAAACAAGCAATCGCTCGTTTAGCAATCTCTTCAGCTGTACGCATTTGCGCTTCTTCCACAGATTCGATCACAGGTAAGTGATCAATATAGGGAATTGAATTTTGCTTAAGGATCTGTATAGATTGATTTTTACGTTGTTGAGGCGTTTTCATCTGAGCTTTTATATATGAATGACTATGATGTTTTATCATAAACCGTATTTAGGTTATGCCATAATTTGTTAAAAATTTGATTTTGATTATAAAAAAACACCACTCTAGTTTGAGTGGTGATTTTGATTATACATTGACTTGAGGATATTACTTTTGCTTTTCACGCTCTTCCACTGCTTTTTCAAGCTGTGCAAGTATAGGATTTAATAAAGTTTGCTTACGCTTAAAGCTTGCTTTATTCACAATCAAACGTGAAGACACTTTGCAAATTTCTTCCAAAGGTTCTAAACCATTGGCACGCAAAGTATTTCCTGTATCAACCACGTCTACAATGTAATCCCCTAAACCTACCAAAGGCGCCAACTCCATTGAACCATAAAGTTTAATCACATCGACTTGCTCACCTAGGCTTGCATAGTATTGACGAGTTAAATTGACATATTTTGTAGCAATCTTTAAACGTCCTTTAGGACGTACCATGCCCACTTTACCTGCAGTCATTAACTTACAATTGGCAATTTTTAAATCTAATGGTTCATAGACATTTTGAGCGCCATGTTCCATTAGCACATCTTTACCTGCGACACCAATATCTGCTGCGCCATTTTCAACATAAGTTGGCACATCAGAAGCGCGTAAAATTAAAATACGAACTTGTTTATGTGTGGTTGGGAAGATTAACTTACGCGATTTATCAGGGTCTTCCAGTAAGTTAATTCCCGCAGTTTCAAGTAAAGGAAGCGTCTCTTTGAGAATACGTCCTTTACTCAATGCCAAAGTCAAACCATGATCAAAATTGCCCATAACGTCAAAATTTGGATCATCGTTTCTCATATCGCTCATTAACTTGTCTCGCTCACTCGCTTAATTTGGGCACCTAGACCTTGTAATTTTGCTTCGATATTCTCATAACCACGGTCAATATGATAAATACGATCAACAATGGTTTCGCCTTCAGCTGCCAAAGCAGCCAAAACTAAAGAAAATGAAGCACGCAGGTCAGTTGCCATTACAGGTGCAGCAGATAGTTTTTCTACACCTGTCACAATAGCATCATTACCTTCAACCTGAATATTTGCACCCATCCGCGCTAATTCAGGGACATGCATAAAACGGTTTTCAAAAATCGTTTCAGAAATTGTTGCAAAGCCACGACCAATTGCATTTACAGCCATGATCTGTGCTTGCATGTCTGTTGGAAACTCTGGATGAGGTAAAGTACGGAAACTGACTGCTTTTGGGCGTTTGCCCATCATATCAAGCTCAATCCAGTCTTCACCACGGGTGACTTCTGCACCCATTTCTTCAAATTTATCTAAAACAGATTCAAGCAAATTTGGATCAGTATGGGTGGTTTTTACTTTACCGCCAGTGATTGCCGCAGCAGCCAAATATGAACCAGTTTCAATACGATCAGCAACCACTGAATACTCACAACCGTGTAGGCTTTCAACACCTGTAACCACCAAGGTGTCTGTATCCAAACCTTCGATTTTTGCGCCCATTTTAATCAGCATTTGCGCTAAATCTGTAATTTCAGGTTCGCGTGCAGCATTACGAATCGTCGTGACCCCATCAGCCAAAACAGCTGCGGTTAAAATATTTTCAGTTCCACCGACCGTCACCATATCAAAGATGACTTCACCACCTTTTAAACGCCCATCGACTTTGGCATGTACATAACCCGCTTCGACCTCAATTTGCGCACCTAAAGCTTCCAACGCTTTTAAATGCTGGTCTACAGGGCGTGAGCCAATCGCACAACCACCCGGAAGTGAGACTTTTGCACTCCCATAGCGCGCTAATAATGGTCCAAGCACCAAAATTGATGCACGCATGGTTTTTACCAATTCATAAGGTGCAAATTGATTATCCAGAGTAGAGGTGTCCGCAATCACGGTTTCTCCCTCGTAACTCATGGTGACGCCAAGACCACCAATCAATTTAACCAAGGTACGGACATCTTTTAAATTTGGGACATTTCTTAAAGTAATTGGTGTGTCTGCAAGAATCATTGCAGCCAACAAAGGTAATGCCGCATTTTTTGCACCCGATATGCGTACTTCGCCTTCGAGTTTTACACCGCCTTGAATGACAAATTTATCCATTGACGCTTAAGCTCCAAACATACTGGCTTTGCGCCATTCTTCTTTAGTCATCGCACGAATAGTGACCGCATGTACTTCACCACTAGCAATATAACTGTTAAGTGGTGCATAAACAGCTTGTTGACGAGGAACAGGACGTTTCCCTTCAAACTGATCATCGACAATACGGAGATCAAATTTACCTGCTTGTCCACTGACAGCAACTTCAGCATCAGGAAAAGCTGCTTTTAAGATTTCAGTGAGCTGTTCACTATTCATTGCATCGACCTCTTATTAGGACTAACAGTGTAAAAACTGGCTATTTTACTATAACTCACTAAAATAATTCATTAGCTGGTACAAAAAATATAGATAAAAAAAAGAGGTATTTTCAACCTCTTTCTAAAATGTTTAAAAATATTGAAGTTTAAGTCGCTAAAATATTCATCGGCTGATAATCCAGCTGCATTTTACGATGCTTATCTAATTGTCTTTTTAATTTATCGGTCAGCTTAGTAATGGCATTATACATATCATCCGCAGTTGCTTGCGCAAAAAGCTCGATCCCGGGCAAACGAACAATCGCTTCTGCGATATGATTTGCACTGCCTTTTTTTGATCTTTTATCTAATTGATGATCTTTACTTAATTTCACCTGCATACTGTTCACTTGATCGATATGCTTTGTCATCTGCGCGAATCTATCTCGAATATTTTCTTCTATTGCAGGTGTAATGGTTAAATGATGTCCACGAATTGTAATTTGCATAGCTTTATCCCTCTCCTTTTATAGGAATATGAAAGTCATAACCAAAACGATTTCATGACAGAATTCACCAAGGAAAAAACTGTGCTTAATATCATGCAATCATTTAAGTTACTCCAAAAGACAAACAAGCGATTCATTATTTCGTCATAATGAATCATTAGAATAGCCACACTTTAAAAACTAGATCAAGACTTTTCTGTCTGATGACGATGGAATATGTAACGATTCGCGATATTTTGCGACCGTACGTCGTGCAACATCGATTCCATCCTCTTTTAACAAATTAGCAATCGTATTATCAGACAATGGTTTACGAGGATTTTCATCCGCCACCAATTTTTTAATTTTGGCACGAATTGCTGTTGATGATGCTTCACCGCCCGAAGTCGTTCCCACATGGCTTGAAAAGAAATATTTCAACTCAAACAAACCCAATGGTGTGAGTAAAAACTTATTCGTGGTGACTCGCGACACTGTTGATTCGTGTAATTCAACTTCTTCAGCCACATCTCTCAACACCAAAGGCTTCATACCTTCTGCACCAATTTCTAAAAATTCACGTTGATGCTGTACGATACAACTGGCGACTTTTAATAATGTTTTATGGCGTTCATCGACACTTTTGATAAAGTTTTTAGCTTCCAGCATTTGATTACGTAAATACTGATTCTCATCACTTTGATCTGCACGTTTGATCATGCCTGAATAAAAAGAGTTGATTCTCAACTTAGGCAAAACATCTGGATTCAGCTGAACATGCCAGTGATTATTCTTTTTGGAAACTACCACATCAGGAATTTGGTAATCTGATTCTTTTTGCTCAAACTCTGCCCCAGGATATGGCTTCATAGTTTTGAGCAATTCAATTGCTGATTTCAATGATTCAGCATTTAATCCCGTTTGCTTAATCAATTTATTGAGATCATTACTGACCAAAAGCTCATAATGTTTTAATAACATCAGGGCTTCTTTCCTAAACAAAGTCGTTATAGGGAGAGCCTCGATTTGCACAAAAAGACATTCTGCAAGATTTCGTGCTCCAATACCTATCGGTTCAAGCCGTTGAATATGCTTTAAGACAACCAAAACCTCGTCTTCTTCTACTTCAATGTCATAGTCCATTTGTTGTAGCAAATGTTGAACAGAACTGACAATTTCATCGATATCCGCCTCCAAAAAACCTTTTTCATCCAAGGCATCCACAATGCAATACGCAATTAACCTATCGACTGGGGAAAAATGCAACAAATTCACTTGTCCCAGCATATGCTCTTTTAATGATGCATTTGAATGGCGATTGTCTTCACGGTCTTCAAACTCTGGACGCTCAATTGCAGTAGATTGATGGGTATATACATCATCCCAATCAGTATCAACAGGTAACTCGTCAGGCAAATGATTGGCATTTAAAGCATCTGAAAGTTCATACTCTTGTTGTTCTTGTTGTGCACTTTCCAAACTTTCATGTGTTTCTTCTTCAACTTTTTCAAGCAAAGGATTACTGTCCAGTTGAATTTGAATTTCCTGTTCAAGTTCTAAGCTCGATAATTGTAGTAATCGAATGGCTTGTTGCAGTTGTGGCGTAAGCGACAACGAGTTTGCAACTTTTAATCCAACCGATAACTTCATACCTATACTTCCCACAGTGCTTTATTTCACTTTGTTTTGCTTTAGTAAATAAAGCAAAATTCATGCCTATTGATTTTTTATACCACAGTAACCATGGGACGACTAGCAAAAAAAATGAATAAATCACATAAAAATATTTATTATTTATAAGTTAAAGTTAAATTTTAAAAATGTATTATTTTTATGAATAACTTATCGAATAGTCACATATTGGTACTGGTGAAATAGCCATCAAATATCTAAATATAGTTTAAAAAACTATAAGCAAAAATAAATGAGCTTAGGGCTATTTATTTCAAAATATTTAAATAAAATAGGTTTCGCTTTGTGATACCAATCACATTTCTAGTTTTGCTAAATTTATTATTTTTATCCTTTACTTATTGGAATAGTGAGTATAAAAATAATGATATAAAGAAATATGATGGATCATTCTTTCAAGGAAAAGCATTGGCACGATAACTGCTTAATTTAAGGACAAGCACTATTGTAATGCTAAAATAATCATGTAATGGAGAACTCAAAATGACACAATCTACAAAAGCACTATCAAAAAAAGTATTCACCACTGCGCTTGGCGTACTTATGGCTGGTGGCGCTTTTTCACAAGTTCAAGCTGCTGATACTTTGGCAAAAATCAAGCAATCAGGAAAAGTCATCATTGGTTATCGTGAGTCTTCAGATCCAATTTCCTATGTTGTTGGTGGTAAACCAATGGGTTATGCGGTTGATATCTGTAACAACTTTGCCAACGAACTTAAAAAAACCCTTAAAATGCCTAACCTTAAAGTGGAATATAAGGCTGTTACTTCATCTACACGTATTCCAGAAATGCTGGCAGGCAATATTGATATGGAGTGTGGAACAACCACCAACTCTATTCAACGCCAACAACAAGTAAGCTTCTCTACCAACTACTATGCGACAGAAGTACGCATGGCAGTCAAAGCAAATGCACCAATTAAATCAATAGCAGATTTAAATGGTAAAGCTGTAGTGACAACACAAGGAACTACATCTGATAAATACATCAAAATGGGTGAAAAAGGTGAAAAGGTCAACGTAAACAACGTTTACGGTAAAGATCATTCTGATTCATTCGCAATGGTGGCATCAGGACGTGCAGCAGCATTTGTTATGGATGACAATATTCTTGCCGGTCTCATTGCGAAATCTTCAAATCCGAAAGACTTTAAAATCGTAGGTCCAGTGCTTTCTTCTGAGCCTTACGGCATTATGCTTCCTAAAGGTGATGCAGCATATAAAGCCATTGCGGATAAGACGGTCACGACAATGTGGAAAAATGGTCAAATGGCCGCTTTATATAAAAAGTGGTTCCAATCTCCAATTGCACCAAAGAATGTGAACTTAAATATGCCAATGAGTTCATCCTACTTAAAACTTAAAGCCAATCCTACAGACGCTGGCATTAATTAATTCCGTGCTCAAATCACAGTTTATAGATCAGGCTTAAATCAAGGTCTGGTCTATAAGTTTTTTACAAAATTAAAAATACAAAGGAGCACACATGTCAGTAGGCTCACTTAACTGGACAGCATATTGTCTCCCCTCAAATGAATATAGTTTGGATAAGGCTGCATGGGCTGAATCCGTCTGTAAAGCTATAGGTGGTGAAAGTTACTCTCCTGTTGCTGATGCACCAACATGGTTACAACTCTTAGGTTCAGGTGTCTGGACCATGGTTTGGACTGCGGTACTTGCATTTTTTATCGCTTTCCTGCTGGGTTCGTTAATCGGAATCTTGCGTACGATTCCCAACAAGCCACTTGCCTTTATTGGCACATGTTATGTCGAACTGTTTCGAAATATTCCTCTGATTGTCCAACTCTTTTTCTGGGCATTCGTTTTTCCTGAACTACTCCCACTCAGCCTCAGCACAGGCAGTGGTGAAATGGTACACGGTGGATGGTGGCAAAATATTCTCAATGACAATCCAGCCGCAGTTGGGGTTTTTGCATTAGGATTGTACACAGCAGCACGTATCGCAGAACAAGTCCGCTCAGGGATCAATACCGTTTCCAGAGGTCAAAAAAATGCAGCTTTTGCAATTGGTCTCACCCAAAGCCAAAGCTATCGCTATGTCATTCTTCCTGTTGCATATCGAATTGTATGGCCAACACTCACTTCCGAAGCAATGAACATCTTCAAAAACTCTGCCGTGCTGTATGCACTCAGTGTTTTAAACTTCTTTGCTTATACCAAAACGATGCGAGAAGAAACATCACAAGATATTGTGATTCTTATTCTTTCAACACCAGTCTATTTGGTCATTACCTACACCATTAAGCTTATTATGGCGTGGATTGAAAAAAGAATGGCTGTTCCTGGTCTTGGTTCAGGAGGTAAATAGTCATGGATTTTAGTATTTTACAAAATCACGATGTGATTCAAACACTGATTGCAGGGTTTAAGTTTACCGTTACTGTGACGATTTTATCTATTATTGGCGGGATTCTGATTGGCACGCCTTTAGCCATGATGCGTTTATCCGACAATAAAGTCGCCAGTAATTTTGCTAAAGCATATGTTGACTTTTTCCGTGGTGTTCCACTGATTCAGGTCATTTTCATTTTCTATTTTTTATTGCCTAAATTCTTTGAGTTTCAATCAGATACCTATTATGGACCACTCTTTTCCAGTGTCGTCACCTTTGCAATTTTTGAAGCTGCATTCTTTTCAGAAATTGTTCGTTCAGGTATTCAGTCTGTCTCAAAAGGTCAAGTCAATGCAGGTTATGCCTTAGGATTCACTTATGGACAAACCATGTCCAATGTCGTACTGCCTCAAGCATTTAGAAATATGTTACCTGTTATATTGACTCAATCTATCGTACTTTTCCAAGACGTCTCTTTGGTGTATGTGATCAGTGCGCCAGACTTCCTAGGCAATGCAAATACTTTAGCAAATACGTATGGTGCTGAAACCAAAGCAACCTTCTACCTGATTGTAGCAGTTGTTTACTTCTGTATCTCCTTTGCGCTTTCAAGACTTGTGAAGCGTTTACATCAAAAAATAGCAATAATTCGATAATTGGAGAATCAATATGCCAATGATAGAAATACAACATATCTCAAAATGGTATGGAGATTTTCAGGTTCTCACAGATTGCACCACATCCATTGAAAAAGGTGAAGTTGTGGTCGTTTGTGGACCATCTGGTTCTGGAAAATCCACACTGATTAAGACAGTCAATGCATTAGAACCTTTCCAAGAAGGCAATATTATTGTTGATGGAACAGCGCTCAAAGATTCAAAAACTGATCTGGCACAGTTTCGCTCTCGTGTTGGTATGGTATTCCAACACTTTGAATTGTTTCCGCATATGACCGTTTTAGACAATTTAGTCATTGGGCAAATCAAAGTATTGAAACGTTCTAAATCTGAAGCTGAGAAAAAAGCCTTACAATATTTAGATCGTGTCGGTTTAGCAGCACATAAGAACAAGTTTCCTGGACAACTGTCAGGTGGTCAGCAACAACGTGTTGCGATTGCCCGAGGTTTGTGTATGGATCCAGTATGTATGTTATTTGACGAACCGACTTCTGCACTTGATCCAGAAATGGTTGGCGAAGTTCTTGAAGTTATGAGTCAGCTGGCAAAAGAAGGGATGACCATGATGTGCGTAACTCATGAGATGGGCTTTGCGCGTAAAGTGTCAAGCCGAGTGATTTTCATGGATCAAGGTAAAATTTTAGAAGACTGTGCAACCGATGACTTCTTTAATAAACCAGATGAGCGTCATGAAAGAACCAAGTTCTTCTTAGACAAGATTTCAATGGTACATTGATATTTCGGCTTTAAAACAAAACCCCAATTAAAATTGGGGTTTTGTTTTTTTAACAAGAACAATAAATTATTAGGGTCTGTGGACAATTCGTCTATGTTTGCGACTAGGTGTGTTTTTTAGGCGATTCTAGGCACGAAATACGAAATTTAGTCATTCTAAATGAGTAGTTCGTAACGACGAAGCGACAAAAAACACGCTAGTCCCGAAGGGTTGTGGCTAAAATTATCTCAGGCTACGTTATGAAACTTAAAAATAGTCTCGCTATTCTCTTCATTTCATGCCTTGCCTGCTCAATTTTAACCTACAACGCAAGCCATTTATGAAATGTCCACAGCCCCTAAGGTTTTACTGTATTTTGAGTAAAGTTGGGCGATCTTGGTCCGTATAACAAGCCTTTTTGTTGGCTTAAATTAGGGGAATACAACTGCGAACTCACAACACCAGATAAGGCATAAGCTTTATCAGACAAGTGATTAGAAATCTGATCCACCACAGCGCCCACTAAAGCCCCTAGTAAACCTGCATTGCTATTATCATTGGATTGTTGAAGTCGCTCCTCACCTTGCCAAAGTAAAGTTCCAGATGCGAGGTCCACCAACTTTGCTTCTACAGCAACTGTCGAAACAGATTGAATCACCTGATACTTAGAACCATATTCGTTGACTTTGATATAAAATGCAGCATCAGCCCCAAAAATCTCTTTTAACTTTTGAGGAGCAATTGCTTGCGCATCAAATCCATTGGTGACCCCATTCTCTTTAAACATGGTATCAACAACAGAAATGGGGAACACATAATAACCCGCCTCAGCAACTGGAAGTGCCACCGTTGACCAATATCCATAAGTTGCACGCGTATCAGGCGAGTTATTAATGGGTGGTAGTACCAAAATCGACTTAGGTTGATGCGCATGATATGCAGCCAAATCTCGGTTGTTTTTGGGTGCCACTGCGCAGCCAGTAAAAAGCATCGCGAAACAGCTCAAAATCAGCAATTGTTTCATTTTCTTCATGGCGTCTTAACCTCAACAGATCGAGTGGTCATTTTCTCAAGTAAACGATCCATCAATACTTTGGACTCAGGGTAAACTTGACGCTCCAATTCAAAATACTCAATTGCACGTGGAGCATTATTGATATTTAAGTTTAATAAACCCAAATGTGCATATAAACCAGGCGGTACTGCTTCGTTTTTGGCTTTTGCTTTTTCAATATCTTTCTCAAGCAGCAAAATTTGCTGCTGAGGTGAAGTTTTTTCAGGAACGCTCAACATCAGGTAAGTTTGTTGAGGAAATCCTCCCCAACGATATAGAGACTTTGGTCCAGAAGCGCAGCCGACTAAACTTAAGGTCGCCAAGCAACTGATCAAGAATAAAACAATTTTCATGTGTTGATTCAAACCTATTGTGTTGACCACTTGTTGGTTTGGATATCATTCACAAGATTATTGACAGCTTCACGAACGGCCAAATCTAAAACCTTACCATTGAGTGTTGAATCATATGATGCGGTTGAACCAAAACCTAAAACTTCTCGTTCACTCAGCGCATATTCACCTGCACCCTGCACAGAATGTACAACTTCTGCAGTTTTTACATCCACCACATTGATATTGACTTTTGCATACGCAATTTGTGTCTTGCCACGACCAAGTAAACCAAATAATTGATGATCACCCACTTCTTTACGACCAAACTCAGAAACATCTCCAGTCAAAACAAAACGAGCACCTTTAATCGACTGAGCAGCCTTACCAAATCCAGCTTCTTGTTGTAATTCAGAAAGATTATCTCGATTCAGTACAGAGAAGTATCCTGTTTGCTGTAAATGCGTTTCTAAAATTGTTTTTGCTTGACCACCTAAGCGATCAACATTGTCAGAAAAAATGCCGCGCATATAGCTTGAGCGATTATCAAACTTACCAATCGAGATTGGTGTTTTAACGCCTGTATATTTCATCGTTGTCGTCGCAGCAGTCACTTGCGGTGCTTGAATCGTTTTTGAAGTTTCAGTGGTTGAACAAGCACTCAGAACCAACCCATTTAGGGCAGCAATAAATAATATTTTTTTCAAGGTTACATCTCTCTATGGTCAAAGCCATTATAATTTTCAAGCCAATTATAACAAGCAAATACTAAATTAACTATTTAATTTAATTGATAAAATAAAAGAACTTCAATAACAGGCGCTGTTTTTTATAGAATAATCACTTGATTATTTCAATCCAAAAATCAACTTTAGCCCCAGTACAGTCATCACACCGCCAGCAGCTCGGTCAAATACTTTCTTAAATTTTAAATATACACGGCGTGGTCTTTCTGCTGACAATGCAACAGCAACCAAGGAGTACCACCCAACATCGATAAAGAAACACAAAATGGGTAAAACAAAATAATAATAGGTTGGAATTTCTTTAGGTAAAAGTGCGGTAAAAATACTCGCCAAAATAATGGCAATTTTAGGATTACTCAACTGTGTGATCAAACCCAAGCGATAAGCTTGTTGATAACTCATACTAAACGAAGAGCCAGATGCTTGTTCTATTGGATCTTTGGCATGTTTTATAATTTTATAAGCCAGCCAAAGTAAATACAGCCCACCACAGAGTTTTAAAACTAAATAGGCAGATGGCACTGCCAGTAATATGGCTTGTAAACCCATCACTGCAAGAAAGCCAAATAATGCTGCACCAGTTCCTGTACCCAATGCTGTAAATAATCCGTGTTTACGAGAAATCGCAATTGAATTTTTAGCGACATACACAAATGTAGGACCAGGACTGATTGCACCCAACATTAACGCTAGCGCAATAGAGCCTAAAATCAATAACGATTCCAAGAGTTACCTCGTCACAAAGAGTATTTAAAGAAGCTTATTTTAAGCCACAAGCGTTTTTTGAAGATACAAAAAAATTGATTATTTCACTATGAAGTTTTTCTATAGTTTAAAACCATATCGAATTCAGCCACTTTGTTCTATACAGTTGTGAATTATTCTCAAATACAATAGCTTTGATTCATTTTAGAGCAAAAGCTCAATAAAAAATTATTTTTCAATAACTTGCATCATATCAAAAAATTAATAGATCGCGTTGAAATATTCTGAAAATCCATAAAACTGAAGATTTTGATCACAAAAAATAACTTTCCTTTTCACTCTTTTTTAAGCTATAAAAATCCATAATAAAACTATGGTTTTAATTTATACATCATCAAAATTTCATATTCAGGGGTAAAAATGAACAACTATAAACCTAATCATTTAGATGCTAAACAAGCACATCTTTGGATTGTTGGCGGTGGTATCGCAGGTATGGCAGCAGCTGCATTTGCGATCCGTGATGCCAAGGTTCCTGCTCAAAATATTCATATCCTAGAAGAACTGGATGTATCTGGTGGATCTATGGATGGTGCACACACACCCAATACATCTCAAGCATGGGTCACTCGCGGTGGACGTATGCTTACTGATGAAACTTATTTATGTCTATGGGATTTGTTTTCCAGTATTCCGTCTTTAGAAAATCCTGATATTTCTGTTCGTGAAGAGTGTCGTGAATTCAATGAGCAGATTAAAACTCATGCCCAAGCTCGCTTGATCAATGCACAACATGTTATTTCTGATGCATCTAAACTGGGTTTAAATACCTTACATCGTGCACAAATGTTACGTTTATTGGCATCAAAAGAAGAAAAAATTGGTAGTCGTCGTATAGATGAGTTCTTTGATGAAACCTTCTTTGAAACAAATTTCTGGCGTATGTGGCGTACAACATTCGCTTTCCAGAAATGGCACAGTGCAGCAGAACTGCGTCGCTATTTTCTACGCTTTATTCAAGAACTGCCCCGTATTCATACGCTCGCAGGCGTAAAAAGAACCAAATATAACCAATATGACTCAATGATTTTACCATTACAACGCTGGCTGGTAGAGCAAGGCGTCGATGTTCGTTTTGGACATTATGTAACTGATGCTGATTTCCAAACCGATGAAAAAACCTCAGAACGACGAGCGACACGCTTATATATCAACCTCCCTGAAGGTGCTGAGCAAATCGATTTAAAAGAAAATGATCTGGCTATATTTACTTTAGGTTCGATTACAGCTGATTCCCGTTATGGTGGCAATGATGATGTGCCAGCACTTATTCGTGATCGTCTTGATCATGGCTGGACATTGTGGGAAACCTTGGCAAAAAAAGCGCCTGACTTTGGTCGTCCAATGACTTTTTATGGCAACATCGATGAACATAAATGGGAATCTTTCACCCTCACCATGCATGATGATGTGCTGTTAAATCGCATTATTGAATATACCGGTAATCAACCTGGCACAGGCGCATTGATGACTTGGTTTGAGTCTGGTTGGCATTTATCGATTGTTGTCCCAGCCCAACCACATTTTGCTGATTTACCTCAAGGCACATTTACACTTTGGGGCTATGGTTTCCAAATTGATCAAAATGGGGATTACATCAAAAAGCCGATGTCCCAAGCCACAGGCAATGAGATCCTTACTGAGCTGATTCAACAACTTGGTTTTGATGATATTCTCGAACATGTGTTAGCGAATACCACAGTGACAACAGCAATGATGCCTTATGCATCAGCATTATTTGCTTGTCGCAAGTCTGGTGATCGCCCTCAAGTAATTCCTCAAGGTTCTAAAAACTTTGCCTTCTTGGGACAATTCGTTGAAATTGAAGATGATGTTGTTTTTACTGTTGAATATTCAGTTCGTGGTGCAATGCTCGCAATTTATGCATTTTTTGGCGTAGAACGTGAAATTCCCGATATTTATAATGGTTTACTTGATCCTAAAGTCGGATTAAAAGCATTAGAAACAGTCTTTCATTAAGTCAATTTAATTCAACCCATAGATCAACTTTGATCTATGGGTTGAATATTTTCAAAATACGCTTCTATGGTTGTATTTCAGTTGGTGTATCGCGAGCAGTTAAGCGGTAATCTTTTTCATATACTGGCATTCCTGCAATATGAATGGAGCGAACTTCAGTCTTGGTCGGTGTAGGAGGTTTTTTTTCACATCCAACTAACAACACCACCAATATTGCACTCAAACCCATGGATAGCTTTTTCATAGCATCTCCTCTACTTTTTGTTTTACTTATCCTTTGAGCATAACAGTTTTGATTAAAAATACAGCTTTTTTTTATTTCAAATGTTTTCTATTGGTCTAAAACTTTATTCTTTACAAGGGTGTTTCAAGTAAGCAGTGATTTCATCAGCATTTTTATTGGCATAACGATAATTAAAACGTCCTTGTTCATCAAATTTCATATCACTAAAGTACTGCGAAGCATCCACCCATACAGATTCGGCTTGGGGATATTCATTAGGTTTTAATTGTATTTTATTGAGTGCTGTCGAGCGAAACATTTTCTGAAAAATAATTGTAGGTTCATCTTTGAACTCAAATCGAGCAATACACCCCGACTTTTCATCTACCGCAACAACATCATTCAAGGCTTGAACTACACCATCTTTGGAGATAAACAAACTATGATGAAGATTGAAGGTATACCCATAACTTAAATGCAAAAAATCGTTGGTCTGATGTTCAAAATTTAAACCTCGTTCCCAATCCACAACCAAAGGTAGTCTGTAATCATCACCTTCATACAGCACAAAATCACAATGCTTATTGGCATCCTCATCACATGATTCTTGAATAACAGAAAACTGCCCAATGTTTGCCACAGTACGTTTAAATGTTTCAGCATGACTATTTACTGTGTAAAACATCAGGCTCAATATTATGATTAAACATCTTTTCATTGTTATTTTTGACATGGTGTATAAATCAAATTTTACTCAATACCAAATATACCGCTTCACTGGTGAATGTGCCATCCTTCTGAATTTGGTAATATTTGCGTACATGATCTGATATTGTAGATTGCAAATAGCGAATCGTGCTGATGCCATCTTCAGGTGTTTGCATCCGCTCTACCCAACTACGAAAATTTAACGCTAAACTTTGTTTCTCAATGATTTCGACTTTAAAGCCTGCCTGTTCCACAAAAGCCATCCATTCAGATAAATTATAGTTTCGAACATGGCTTGGATCTCGAATCATTTCAATGGTTTGAATAAAGGTATCTAAGACAGGATTGGAGTTACCAATAATATCAAACATGATCACTTTGCCATTCACACGCAATACTCGGTAAATTTCATGGAGTGCCTGCGTGATATTTTGCCAATGATGTGCAGAATAGCGACTAATCACACAATCGAAATGCTCTGCAGGAAAATCCAATTGTTCTGCTGCACCAACCTGTCCAACCACATGATCAAATCCCTTTTGTTGCGATTGCTTGGTCACAAGATTGACCATTTCGGGAGTAATATCATAAGCAATTACTTGCTCTACAATGGGTGCAACTTGATAGCTCACATGCCCACCCCCACAACCTAAATCCAAGACCCGCTTAAAGTCATGTTGTTGGATTAAGTTTTGCATTTTTGCAAACTCGTCCCCCTGAGCATGTACAGCACTATTTAAATAAGCTTCTGATTTAGTTTGATATTGTTTTTGATTGACTTGATGTTGAGTGACCATAATAGATTCCTTTTGGTTGAATAAATCTACAATAGTCAACTTGATTCAAAAATAAAAATGATGCTTTTTAATAAAATTAATAACTTTATTTTATTAACCCTAACTCATAATGACCCGATAATCGGACTGACATGGGTTTTGAATAATGACATCTTGCACGCCCATTTCACCTTCAATTTTAATATTATAATTAAAAGAAAAATCGCCATTATCATTAAAATTTGCAGTGGTTGGATAACTGAATTGTTTGAATTGAGGCACTTTATTGTTGAGCACTAAACGGACTCGAAAATCAGGAACACTATAAAAAACCAAGGAATTTGGCATATTTTTTAAATTTGATTCATAGGTGACAAAACAGCTCTGTGAGGCATTCATAGCAAGAAAACTACCATAATCTTTTTGCTGGTTTTTATCATTCACCACCATAAGGTTATGATCACCACCCGTTGCTCCCATCAGGAAACCCATTAAGTTGGGATTAAACTGATAAACATGTGCGGTTTTACTCCATTGTTCTAGTAATACCTCACGCTTGCCTTTGGCGTCATACAGTACATAATCACAGATATAATTGTCCTTAGCACATGATTCTGCTTTAATTTTCACCTTTCCTGCATGTCCCAAAATCTGACTTTGTTCAATATCAACTTCTACAGCAGCATTGTTTTGCGCAAAGATAGATGTCGTAGTGAAAACACCCAGTATACATACACAATTCTTTATTATTCTTGACATATCACTTTCCTAAAGTTCAAGCATTTTTAAATATAAACACATTCATGATGCTTGATTTTAAAATACTATTCTAATTTTTTAAACATTCTGAACTTTTCGATTTATAGTCTTTCCCCCAAGTTCGATAGCCTTGGGTATCAATATGGTAGCGGTTATTCCCATACACCCCTAGCCCCATTTTATAATTTTTGCCTTCCACTTTCCAAAAATGACACATTTTTTTAATCAATAATTCGCGATCTTTTTCAACTGTTTCTTTAGGAGACAATACGTGAAAATCTACCGCATAATTACTTAAATGCTTGCTCTTCCCTGCACCGCCAACACACTTATTTAATTCAGGTGCACGATAGATCGCTGTGATGGTATAGGTTTTAAAATATCCATTACGATTTAACTTTTCCACCAGTTGTAAACTACTCACCACGTTTTTCCAATAAGCTTTGGGAGGAACAGCAAAACGTTTGGGATAGCATTGTTCAGGCATATAGTTTCGAGTCGTGGTAAGTTCCATTAAGCTTGGCGGATGTTTTAGATACTGCGATATAAATTGATAATAATCTGCCAATAAATGAGGGTCTTGTTGAGCCTTCCAAACTTTGAATTGTTGTTCAATTTGTTGTTCTGATGTTTTTTTTGAAGACGATGAATGTTCAGCATTTTTTTCAGATGGTGTACAGCCATTCAAAGTCACCCAACTGATACAGCCCATAATGATGAATATTAATTTAGAATTTTTCACAATGACAGCACACGTATTGTTTTATTTTAAAAAATAAATAAATAAAAACTTGGATTTTGACTAGTTATGATTTGAATCACAAAGATATTCTAACCAATCCCATCCACAATAAGCGCTGACTTTACAAAAAATCACACAGATAATGATTTACAACGGACAAAAATGTCCGTTAAATATCACTATAAAATTAACTCTCTCTATCGCTATGCGTAAACGCCAACAACAGGCAGCACAAAATCGTGAGGATTTACTCGATGCTGCTCTCACAATTTTCCGCAAACAAGGGATACGTGCGCCTCTACAGTTAGTGATTGATCAGGCTGGAGTAGGCAGAGCCACTTTCTATCGTAACTTTCAAGATCGTCGAGAACTGGTGGTTGCGTTAATGGAACAAGCTCTGACTCGATTAGATGAACGGGCAAAAAGTTTTTCCGAATATCCAGACGGTCTGATTCGTTTGATTCGTAATCATGTTGAGAATTTACCTTATCTGACCGCCTTAATGGAATATTGGCGTGTGATAGATCGTAATGATCCAGTGATGGTGGATATCTACCAACGGCGAGATGCGATTTTACAACCGTTGATTGACCAAGCAATTGCACATCAAATTTGCCGTCCTGATCTCACCCCAAAAGACTATGCACTGATTACAGGAATTTTGCGTGCTTCATTTCAAGGTCTCACTGATGAGGAACAAGTGCAACTTGCCACAAGAGCTGTTGATTTGCTGATTGATGGTATCAAGGCGTAATTGGGACTGCTATGGATAAATCACCACGTATACTTGAACCTGCACCCGATTGGACGCCTGAAGAACGTCCAACCTTACCCGGTTCGCCTGCTGTTATTGCACATCCAACTTATAAAAAACTGATTTATTTTTTTATTGGCTTATTTGTGGCAATTTCAGGAAGTTTAAGTAATGGATTTATTACCGCAAACCTCCCCCTGATTCAAGGTGAATATTCGCTCACTCCGTCAGAAGCTGCATGGATTCCTGCGGCTTATGTCATGGCAAATATCAGTTCCAACATGATTTTGTTTAAAGCAAGACAACAATATGGTCTACGGCTTTTTTCCGAAATCGGATTGGTCTTGTTTATCTGCGTTTTGGTTTTACATATTTTTGTTCATACGTTTGAAATGGCACTGTTTGTTCGTGTCATCAGTGGTCTGGTTGCAGCCCCACTCAGCTCATTGGGTATGTACTACATTATGCAAGCCTTTCGACGGGAAAATTTCGGACGTGGAATCTATCTTGCACTGGGCTTCCAACAGTTGGGCATTCCACTGGCTTGGATCATTTCTCCATCACTGGTCGATGTCAATGACTGGGTGGTGTTATATACCTTTGAGCTGGGTTTGGCGATCTGTTGTTTGGCGATGGTGGTCTCTTTAAAACTGCCGCGTAGTTTAAGAATTGAAGTATTTGAAAAGCAAGATTTCCTGACCTTTGCCCTATTAGCCCCAGGATTTGCCCTACTCTGTATCGTACTTAGCCAAGGTCCTATTCTTTGGTGGTTTGAAGTTAAATGGTTGGGTTATGCTCTCATTGCAGGATTTAGCCTAATTATTATTGGGCTGACCTATGAACATTACCGGGTTAATCCATTGATTATTACCCGTTGGCTGGGTTCAGCGAGCACAGTAAAATTTGTTTTTGGTGCGTTGGCAATTCGTTTACTGATGTCAGAGCAAAGCTATGCTGCTGTGAATTTCTTAAAGACCATGGGCATGGGTCCAGATCAGTTCGTTACACTATATAGCGTGATTTTTTTAGGAATTGCTTCGGGGACTATTTTTAGTGCATTGACCTTTAAACGTGAACGAATTTCATGGCATTTGGTCGGTGCTGTGATTTTGGTCCTGATCGCTTGTGCTTTGGATTATCACCTCACCAGTGATGTGCGACCAGAAAACTTCTATCGTAGTCAGTTTATCGTGGGTTTTGCCAGTGGTATGTTTATTGGTCCTTTATTATTGACAGGATTTATCAGTGTCTTACAAAAAGGTCCAACGCATATGGTTACTTTTGTGGTGCTATTCTCAGCAACACAAAGTTTTGGTGGCTTAATTGGAAATTCGTTCTTTTCAACCTATCAACAATTGCGTACACAAAATTATCGTGCAGAAATCGTCAGTGATTTATCGCCAACAGACCCTTTAGTTGTACAGCGTCTTGCTTTGTATCAGCAATCTGCCAATAAATATACAATTGATCAAGCGTTAGAACAGAATCAAGCTTATCGTAACCTTAACCAGATTGTGACACGTGAAGCTCAGGTACGCGCGTATAATGATGTGATTGCATTAAATGGAATATTTGC
Source organism: Acinetobacter sp. WC-743 (assembly GCF_000335555.1). Taxonomy (NCBI): domain Bacteria; kingdom Pseudomonadati; phylum Pseudomonadota; class Gammaproteobacteria; order Moraxellales; family Moraxellaceae; genus Acinetobacter; species Acinetobacter sp. WC-743. The sequence goes on from NZ_AMFQ01000071.1 coordinate 62,610, forward strand.
CATTTTACTGTTGATTTGGAGTAGTTTTAATATTACTTGGACACGTTACCAACTCAAAAAAAAGCAACAAGCCCTCAATAGCAGTTAGACAACGCTCATGAGTTTTATCAACTCAATACCCCATGACGTCATTCTATGCATTAAAAATATTTGAGAAATCTTATGTCACAAGATCAAAAACCAACTGAACCAGCAACGCCAGCACCTGCACAGCAGGCATCCGCAGCAGCTGTAACGCCACCGCCATCCAGTAAATTAATTCCTACCGCCAAAAGAACCTTATTGATTATGTTTTTGGTGTTGTTGGTCGGGATCGCGGTAATTATGCGTGCTTGGAAAATTGGTCCATTTGACAGTGCAATAGAGTCAACTGATAACAGCTATATCAAGGGTAAAACGACTGTTCTATCTTCTCAAATTAATGGTTATATCAAAGATGTCTTGGTCACTGACTTTGATCATGTTAAAAAAGGTCAGGCATTGATGCATATTGATACCACCACTTATGATCAAAAAGTTACTCAGGCTGAAGCAGGTGTTGACCAAGCCAATACAACTTTAGCCAATCAAAGCCAAGCGATTGAACAGCGCAAAGCTGATATTGTGGCGGCACAAGCCAAAGTGGAACAAGCCAAAGCAAGCTATGAGTTATCTACAGCACAACTTCGTCGTTATCAACAATTAGGCAACAGTGGTGCGACCTCTAAAACCGAACAGGACAAAGCCGCAGCAGATGTAAAAAACAATTTGGCATTATTAAAGCAGGCTGAGGCAAACGTTTTAGTCGCTCAAGAAGCCTTAAAAACAGCACAAGTTGCTGAATCAGGGCTCAAAGCACAAGTGACCAATGCCAAAGCACAATTTGACCAAGCCGTAACGACTAAAGACTATAGTGTAATTTCAGCGCCAATGGATGGGCAGTTAGGTGAAGTTACACCTCGTGTCGGACAATATGTTTCAGCAGGAACACAGTTAATGTATCTGATTCCACAACAGACATGGGTGATTGCCAATTTTAAAGAAACTCAAATCGCGGATATGCGTATTGGACAGAAGGCAAGCTTTACGGTGGATGCAATGAAGCATCAAAAATTTACTGGTCACGTTGAACAAATTTCGCCTGCTGCCGGTGCTGAATTTAGCGTATTGAAACCCGACAATACCACTGGAAACTTCACCAAAGTTGTACAGCGTATTTCAGTCAGGATTGCGATTGATCCAAATCAAAAAGGTCTAGAGTTTTTACGACCTGGAATGTCTGTAGTGACTTCTGTTGATACACAATCATAGTCAATAGAGATAACTAAATAGTGTTTTACCAAGTATGTTTACTCAATTCTTTATTCCTCTGGGCAGATTTGGTTAAACTAGCCTGTAAATACACTTTCCTGTACTTAAAATGACGATGTTTGATCCTATTGCCCAAACAATTTCTGACCAGCACCTAAACTTAGCTTGTTCTGTGCAACTCACGGTTAGACGTCTTGATCAAATTCATCCAAATATTTCTGGCAATAAGTTTTTTAAACTTAAATATAATTTCGTTGAAGCTCAACGCCTTGGCTTTAAAAAAATTCTGACTTTTGGTGGTGCATACTCTAATCATATTGCCGCCACAGCTTATGCAGCACAATTATTTGGCTTTAAAAGTATTGGAATCATTCGTGGTGAGGAATTAGCCAGTAAAACATATAATCCCACCCTCATGCTTGCTCAACAAATGGGCATGGATTTTAAATTTGTTTCACGTGAAAATTACAAGCTAAAGCAAGATCCTGAATTTAATCAGCAACTCCAAGTTGAGTATCCCGATACCTATATTATTCCTGAAGGCGGTACAAATGCTTTGGCAATACAAGGTTGTCAGGAGATTTTAAAGCCTCAGGACGGCACTCAATATGATGTGATTTGCTGTGCTGTCGGTACAGGCGGAACAATTGCAGGCATTATTGAGTGCAGCGCGCCTGAACAACATATTCTCGGCTTCTCAGCTTTAAAAGGAGATTTTCTTAAACAAGAGATCCAACAGTGGACCCAGCGAACCAATTGGTCACTTACCGATGCATATTGTTGTGGTGGTTATGCCAAAACAACACCAGAACTACTCAGATTCATTCATAATTTTGAGCAAGAGTATCAATTACCATTGGAACATATTTATACAGGTAAAATGTTCTATGGGATATTTGATCTGATCTCTAAAGGCTATTTTGTCGAAAACAGCAGAATTCTGTTGATTCATACTGGCGGTTTACAAGGGCGTCTCACAATATAATACACTAACAATTGTTCTGAAAAATTGCCTAAATTTGTCTATAATCCCCTGCTTGTCATTTTCATGAGTGTGTTATGTCTTCGAACCAATACGATGTGGTAGTCCTTGGTGCAGGTGCTTCAGGTTTAATGCTTGCAGCCAAAGCTGCTGCACGTGGGCGTAAAGTCTTGGTCGTAGAGAAAGCCAATAAAGTCGGTAAAAAAATCCTCATGTCTGGTGGTGGAAAGTGTAATTTCACCAACCTTTATGTCGAACCTGACAATTTTATTTCACATAATCCGCATTTTGTTATTTCTGCCCTTAGTCGTTATACCAATTGGGATTTTATTGGTCTGGTTTGCGAATATGGCATCGACTATGAAGAACGTAAACACGGACAACTATTTACCCTGAATGGCGCCAAAGAAATTTTAGCCATGCTACTCAAGGAATGTGAAAAAACTCATTTGGTCGACATTAAAACCAGTTGTGAAGTCAAAGCGGTAACGTGTAGTGCGGAAGATCATTTTCAGGTGGCAACCAATATAGGCTATTTTCAAGCTGAGTCTGTTGTGGTTGCTTCAGGTGGTTTATCTATACCCACTTTAGGAGGCTCAGGGATTGGCTATGAAATTGCTAAACAGTTTGGTCATCACATCTTTCCAACACGCGCTGGCTTAGTCCCCTTTACATTCTCAGATCAATTTAAAGAAGTGACCACACGTCTGAGTGGTAACGCGGTTGAAGCAACACTTTCCAACGACCTCAACAGTTTTACTGAAGCCTTATTGTTTACCCATCGTGGTTTAAGTGGCCCAAGTTCATTACAACTGTCCAACTACTGGAATGCAGGGCAGACTTTTAATATCGATTTTTTACCAAGTTTCGGATTGTTGGATTTCTTCAAGGCAAAAAAACATACTCAGCCTAAAGTTTTGCTGAGAACATTATTGACTGAACACTTACCAAAAAGTGTGGTGATTGAATTACAAAATCTGGTTTGGTCAACATGGGCAGAAACAGCCATCGGACAACTCAGTGATGAAAAGCTTGAGCACATCGCCAAGCAATTACATCAATTCGAGGTCAAACCTTCGGGTACAGAAGGTTATCGAACAGCTGAGGTGACTTTAGGTGGGGTAGATACTACTGAGGTTTCTTCCAAAACCATGGAAAGTAAAAAGCAAAAAGGTTTGTTTTTTATTGGTGAAGTCCTAGATGTCACTGGGCATCTCGGTGGGTTTAATTTTCAATGGGCATGGGCTTCAGCACATGCCGCATCTGAATATGTCTAAACAAGCGCACGAAACAACTTATTCTAAATAATCAGTTTTAAATAAAATGAGCTGATTTTGATTTTGCTGCTTCTGCGTAACACGCTGAATGGCTAAATCCATCTGATTCGGGCGATCTTTTTTTACAAATAAAGACTGATGAATTTTTTGTACAAAGTGGATTATTTTCATTTCTATTTCCTTTAAAAATGACTTTTATTCAGCTCGATTGGTGTTTTACTTCTTGCATATGAATGACTTAAATTTAGACAATAAATCAGCCGATGTCTATCTCTTTTCAAGAAAAACATCATATAAACAACTTCACACATGCCTAATCAATCACGGTTGGGATTTATTTTGAGATTCATCTTGTTTTTCAACATAATCCGCTTGTTGCTTCTTCGGTTTTGCAAAAACAAATTTATATGCACTTGCTAAAAAACCAACCGTAATACCTGCGATCACAATTGGAGCAATAAAATTATTTGGCTTTTTCTTGGACATCTCAATCTCCCTTATTTTTGACCTTAGAATAAAAAATCGATCAAGCTTTAATCCTGATCGATCTTTGTAAGGATTTACATGTTAATTCGGGTCATCTTTATCCTCTTTAAATGAATCGGTTAAAGATTTATATTCATTTTCGATCGTAGGTGTATCCGCTGTGACTTGACTAGAATCTGTTGCCGGAGGGACAACGGAATCTGTATTTTTTTGATTTAGAGGATTCGGTTGATTTGCTTGTTGTTTTGCTTTGTCAATCAAATCTGTTAAAACACGTTCAGCAGGTTGACGACCACCTAAGCCGAATGCCAAAGCAAATGCTACAGCCACAGAACCTAAGGTTAAGCCAAATGCAAGATTGACAATAGAGTCTGCGATACCCATGGCTTTTAAGCCCATTGCAATCACTAAGCCCATGATCAATACACGAACAAGATTTCCTAACCATCTCGAGCTGTTATATTCTCCACGTTGTACAATATTTGCCACGATATTGGCCAACCAGAAACCAATAACCAATATCACTGCACCCAAGAGAATATTCGCACCAAAGTGAATGAACATCGAGATCAGACCACTGACCTGCTCAAAACCGAGTCGATTCGCAGCTTCTGAAACTGCAAACAACATAGTAAAGAACACGATCAAATATCCAATGATGCAAGAAACTTTAGTTTCACCTAAAAAGCGTTGCACATCTAATTTAGCAGGAATTGAATCTACACCAGTTCCTGCAACAACTTCAGCAACCAAACGCCCCACAAAACGAGACACCACATAGGCAACGATTAAAATTAATCCCGCTGCAATAATATGTGGAATCGCATACATAATTTCACCGAGCATCATTGTTGCAGGTTGTGAAATTGCCTGTATCCCTAAAGCTTCAAATGCCACGATTAAAGCAGTAATCATGACCACAGCAAAAACAAATGAACCTAAAAACTTAGATAAGCCCTGATCTGAGTTTTTAAATAGCCCCACTTTTTCAGCTTGGCTTTGTAAATTTAAGCTACTGATTAAGCCCTCTACGATCCCACGCACAATTTTTGCCAAAATATAACCGACAAAAATGATTACACCTGCAATGAAAATATTAGGTAAATAAGAGATGGCTTCATTCAACATAGATTGAACAGGAACTAATAATCCTTGTAAGCCTAAGATCGACAGAACAATCGGCAGAAACAATAACAAAATCAACCAGTAAACAATATCAGCAATGTTATGACTGATTGGGCTAACACCCACATCTGCACTTAGCTTTTCATCAAGTTGAGTACGATCCAAAGCTTTTTTTAGCCCAACCTTGACGAGGTTTGCTACAATCCAACCAATGAATCCTATTGCTACAGCAGCCAATAGTTGCGGGATAAACAATAAGAATTGTTGAATCATCAAACTGAATGGGCTACTCACACTGTTCAAATTCAGTACATTAAGCGCGCCAATGACAGCAATGACCATGACCACCCAGAAAATAATTCTGGAAAGGATACTTTCGATGTTTGAACGATGCCCTGTGGCAGAAGATAATTTCGAATTTGTTCCCAGTTTCTCTAGGATTTTTCTAAAACCTGCTGCGACAACCAATGCAATAATCCATCCGACAATCAGGATAGCTACAGCGGCTAAAATTGGGTGAAATTGATTCCAATAATACATGGCATCAAAATTCCCCTGAGTGTGTAAAATTTCATTCATTTTTATTCCCTCAAGTCATAGATTTATAACAATTTGAGTGTGCTCAAATGACTCCAAGCATCATTCTTATTTTCAACAGAAAGCGTGATGAACTACTCTTTTACTTTATAATTTGCTTATATAACGATCAATTTTTACTGCATAAATACAACAAAACAAAGCATAAATACTAAGCAGAATCAAAAAACCCTAGCTTGCTGACTAGGGTTTCTGCTTAATGTATAGTTTAAATTATTGATAAGTTTTAAATTAGAGCCAATCGGCCGCCATATAAATAAGCAATGATACAAGAAATAATCCCACAAGAATAAGCATATAAATTGGTAGGCGATTCTTATGTGTAATCTCTTCATTACTGGTTACGTAAGATGGTTTATTGAAATCGTGTCTCATGACATCCACCTCCATCAACTTGATGTATTTTTATACTATCAGTCTATTCATCAACTTTGTGTAAAATATTTTAAGTAAAAGTAAATTTTAATCTAAAGCGGTAAGAGACAGATAAATGGGCTATAATATGTACCCCATTTTTGTTGACTATTGTATATATGGCATATCAACGACAAAGTGTCGCACTCGATTTAGACACCGATGTCACTCATCAATGCTTCTTACATACATCTAGAGATGATCATTTAATCGGAATCATTGAGTTTAGTAAGCCTAGCTATATTTTAAAGTGGGGAGATCTGGAATATTTCCGTAGACGTACTGATGAATTTTCAGTAATGCCCTTCCCTGAATGTATCAATGCCATGATCATTGACATTCGTAATATCAACTCCTTTCTTGACAATGAAGTTCCTATTATTCCTTGGCGCTTACTCGAAGAAGACTGTCCAATACGTCTGGTCGTGCCTCAAGATCGTTTAGAACATTATGCTGGTATTTTTGAACCCACTTGGCTGACCACTGATATTGAAGTCGCGATTCAGGAGTTACGTGAATTTATGGATATGTTTGTGCATTGATCTTTAGCTAGCACACCAGCAAACCTAATTTTCATTCTCAAACATTTTTGCCGCCATTCGTTTTGCTTGCGTTCCATAAAACCAATAAGTAATTAAAAAGAGCGGAACGGCAAGCAAAAGAAGCATAATAAGTATCGTGCTCAAAAATCGGATATTTTGCATATAGGCAATGAATGATTGCCAAATTTCAGGGTCGTTGCGAGAAAAAAACCAGACGCCCGCGAAAACGCCCAATATATTATAAGTCCAGAAAATGAGCGTAAAACCTAAGGTTAAACTTCTACGTTCTTGATCGGTTGGCGCTCGATGTTGTTGTTTAAGAAAACGATACAATACAATAATCATGGCAAGTAAATAAGGTAGCGCAGTGAACACACCTGCAATCTCATTGGGTAAAATTGCCGCCAATATGCCAGCAATCATTGTTAACACTAAACAAAGTAGAAAAAACCATAAAAAATATTTATTTAAAGAGACCATAGTGTCAACTTAAATTGCAATGAGACCGACATTATAAAATTTTTTAAATTTTTTTTCATTTTCTTGTCAACCAATCAGAAACTGTTGTCGTTATATAAGTATAAGGTCTGCAGCAACCAAGTTTATTGCACGGCATCCGCAGTTAAATTTGGAGACCTTAACTCCCCCAGAGAGACTAAAAACTTATGCTTCTTCAAGATTTAGAATAGCAGCCTGAATCTTTATAAACGAAGTATTTTGGCCGACGATTTACTCATCACTCGAATCGTCGGCTTTTGTTTTTTATATTTGATCTTTTCTATGCCTTGTGTAAAAAATGGCTTGGAATTTATGAAAGTTGTTTGAGCTTAAGTTGTTGCGATACTTTTAAAATTGCCAAGAATCCTGCGACAGTAAAAGCCAACATCAATATCCCCATATTGAATAAGTGATTCCAAACTAAAAAGTTCAACACCACACCACCCAATAAACCACAAGCAAACTGCATACTGCCCATAATTGCACTGGCTGTACCTGCTCTTGAACCTTGTTCTGACATGGCGAGTGCCATTGCATTAGGTCCTGTAAAGCCGATCCCTGAAACAGTCAAGAATAAACCCAGCATAACAACCACTAACGGCGCGTGAGACATTAAACCCGCTCCCACGATAATTAATGCACCTGCAACCTGAATCAATCCCCCCATGGTTAAACGGCGGATCACTGAAAAACGATTGGCTAAACGTTTATTGATTGAGGACAGTAAAATAATACCAAAAGCATTAAAACCAAAAGCAATTGCGAACTGTTGTTGTGTTAAATGATAGCCATCCATCAATACCGCTGCTGCGGAGCTGATATAACAAAATAGCGCAGCCCCTGTAAAACAACCTGCCATCATTGGAAAGCGAAAACTTCGATCTTTAAAAATAGCAGCATATAAAATAAAAACCTGACTAAAATTCAGTTGAAGTCTACGTGATGGCGCTAAAGTTTCTTTAAATAAGAAATGAACACAGGCTAAGCAGATCAAGCCAATTAAAAATAAAGCAACAAATACTGTTTGCCAGTGAAAGAAATACAGAATTGCAGCACCTATAGATGGCGCAAGAATAGGCGCGATTCCCATCACAATCATCATGCTGGCAAAAGCTTGAGCAGAACCTTGAACATCTAAACGATCTCGAATGGCTGCGCGTGCCATGACCACACCTACACAACCTCCCAAAGCCTGTAAAATTCGCGCAGCAATCAATGACCAATGATCAGGAGCTAAAACGCATAATAAGCTGGCAAAAGCGAATAAGGTCATACCAAAGTAAAGTGGCTTTTTACGACCTATGCGGTCGCTGATCGGACCATAGATCAATTGCCCTACAGCCAAGCCCAAGAAATATGCAGGTAAAGTATTGGCAACTTGTTGGGTGGTGACATTAAAATCTTGCGCCATTTGTGGGAGTGCTGGCAAATACATATCGATAGATAAAGGACCTAACGAGGTAAATAGTGCCAAAAGCATAATCCAACCTGTTGAATACTGTTGACCAGCGTTTTTTTCAGACATAGATCGTTTATAATTTCATACTAAATATTGCGAACAAGTTTACACTGTCCGTTGTAAGATGTGTCACAAAGATAAGTGAAAAATCACCTCAGCAATAAAACAAGCACCCCAGCAATAACACCGTATCGATTGAATAAGGATTTCCTTTGAACACATGGCTGTTAAAACTACGAAAAGCCACCTATAACACAAGTTTCATGTATAACTTGAGGATGGTCATTGCCTTTACAGGCACTGCTTTTGTCCCTTATTTATTGGGTCAGCAGTTGATGACCATTCCATTGACCTTGGGTGTAGTTGCAGCCGGTCTGAGTGATATTGATGATCGCTTTTCAGTACGGATCATGAATTTGATTTATACCTATATTGGATTCTTTATCACCGCTGCCTCAGTGAGTTTGTTGTTCCCTTATCCTGTACTTTTTGCTTTAGGTTTAATTGTTTCTTGTATCGGATGGATTTTATTGGGTTCTTTGGGACGACGCTATGCCACCATTTCTTATGGCTGCTTGGTCGTTTCAGTTTATTCTATGCTTGGCGTTCATCTTTTTGAGCATTGGTATATCCAACCAAGTCTGTTAGTGATTGGAGCGATTTGGTACGGTCTCATTTCCACCATCAGTTTTTTGCTCTTCCCAGTACGTCAGGTCCAAGACAAGCTGTCCCAATGTTTTTCATCATTGGGTAATTTTCTTTTTTCCAAATCCAACTTATTTGATGTCGATATGACAGCGACCAGTTACCAAGACAGCATGATTAGCCTGTCCATGGAGAATGGTCAGCTGATTAGCATTTTTAACGATATGCGCACAGCACTACTCACCCGTCTCAAAGGCGACCGTGGGCAACGTGATACACGGCGTAGTTTGCAATATTACTTTGTAGCACAAGATATACATGAGCGTGCGGATTCAGCACACATTGATTATCAAAAACTGGCAAAAATGTTTGAACATAGTGATGTTTTATTTCGCTTTCAACGTATTTTGGCACTACAAGGCAAAGCATGTAAGGATTTAAGTGATAGCATTTTACATCGGACCACATACCAACATAATGCCCGCTTTGAATATGCCTTTAAAAATTTAAAACAGTCTTTAAATAAGCTCAGAAAAGAAGAACACTATGACCTCATTTGGATCAACTCATTATTTGCACTTTATCAAAACTTAAAATCTATTGATGCCCAATTACAGAACTTAGAGACTGAACGTCATATTAAATATGATCAAAATAAAAATGTTGAACAACAACTGAAAGATGATGATTTAAAAGGCTGGGATGATATTGTTATCCGTATTAAACAAAATTTAACCCCTGAATCGGTCTTGTTTAGACATGCGATTCGGGTTTCTGTGGTTTTATTTATCGGTTACGTTTTTGTGCAATTGACCAATATTCAATATGGTTATTGGATCTTATTAACAGCACTTTTTGTCAGCCAACCAAATTTCAATGCCACCAAACGCCGCCTAAGATTACGTATCGTGGGGACACTCGGTGGCATTATTTTAGGTTATGCCATCTTATTCTTTGTACCTTCCATCGAAGGGCAACTGTTGTTGCTTGTGATAAGTGGTGTGTTATTTTTCGACCTCCGCAGTAAACAATACGCACAAGCTACAGCGTTCATTACCATCATGGCACTGATCAACTTTAACTTAGATGGGCTGGGCTTTGAAGCAGCTCTACCCCGTATGATTGATACGGTGATTGGGTGTGCCTTGGCATGGTTTGGCGTGAGCTTTATTTTTCCAGATTGGAGATTCCGTCGTTTGCCAAGAACCATTCAACGTTCTCTGGAAGCGCAATGTAATTATTTGGCTGATGTTGTTACTCAATATCATCAGGGACGTAATAACAGTTTGAACTATCGAATTGTTCGTCGAGCAGCCCACAATACGGATGCTGAAGTTGCATCATTGATTTCAACTTTAGCAACGGAACCAGATTTTGACCAAAGTCAAAAAACATTGGCTTTTGAGTTTTTATGCTTAAATCATACCTTCCTTAGTTATATCGCTGCATTGGGTGCACATCGTGAAAAAATCCAGGATCAGCAAGTTTTAAATCTACTGGATCAAGCTTTGGATGATATCCGTGGTGCCTTGTTACGGGATGAAATGCCTGATTTAACAGCACATAATATGCTGCAAGCGATTCGTACCCGTTTGGGGCAGTCAGAAGCAGATGACTCTAAGTCATTGATTATTCTTCAACAACTTTCATTAATGTTTAGTATCCTCAAACAATTGAGTAGCCTCAAACAAAATTTAAGCCATGCCCGTGACGATCAATCTACAGAATTAGCTTCTTTATAAAAGAGCGTAAAATTTGCCTAGATATTTGGTACAATAGGCGCACTAAATCTTGGGATTTAGTGCTAAACTCTGACTAGATTTACATACATTACTGACACTATGACTGCCAAGAATATTTACGCTTATACCTTACAACCAGTTCCATACGAAGTATCGGAAGCCGAACAACGTAGTGCTCAACTTGCGATTTGGCGCAGTACCAATAAAATTGGGACTAAAGCTTGGGCAATCATGGGTGTCGCTGTTGTCCTTTCAATCTTGGGTATTGCGTTAATTAAAAACTACTCGACCATTATTTTTTGGGTCATTCTTGCCTGTGTGGCGATTTATCTTTTAGTGCGCAAATTTGGGCTTGAATGGTATGTAAAACGTAAGATGAATGAGTTTCCAGTTCAAGAAATCAAAGGTGTCAAACTCGGTGTACAGCCAAGCGGTATCGTAATGCGTCAGCAAATGGGCGTACAAGAAGGTGTCGGTACGATTGGCTGGAAAGATGTTTATGAATGGTATAACACACCAGAATTTTTACTTGTGAATTTTAAAGTAAAAGGTCAGCAAGGTGCGTATATTTTACCTAAGCGTATGGACAGCAAAAATTTTCCATTCGAGACTTTACGCAAACATCTTAAAGAATCAGTCGGTGAAGCAAAAACACTGTAAACAGTAAAAACTTCACAAAACCTCCATCGTTGGAGGTTTTTTTACATTTATGATGACTATTTTAATAAAAATGATAATGAGAATAAATATTATCTGCAAAATTCATTATCTCTCCTAGATATTCAGCTATAATCTGTGATCAAACAATTCTTCCCTTTCCATCACCATGTTTAAAAAGACTTTTTTCCAAATACACTGGTTTTTAGGCATTACAGCGGGCTTGATCCTTTCGATTATGGGGGTTACTGGTGCAATCTATTCTTATGAACAACCGATTCAAAGATGGTTAAATCCAGACAGTTTTACTGTAAAAGTTGAAAATCATGCAAAGTTAACTCCTGCTGAAATTTATCAACATTTTCAAGTTCAAAATCCTGAAATGAAGATTAACAGTATCACTGTCGCCAAAGCACCTGAAGAAGCGTCAAATATTAATATTGTTAAAGAAGGTGCACGTAGAGGGTATACCATCATGGTTAACCCCTATACAGCAGAAATCTTGCCTGAAGTTAAAGGCAAAGATTTTTTCCAATTTATCCAGCAACTTCACCGTAATCTCACTGTAGGCGAAGTCGGCAAACAGATTACTGGTGCAAGTACATTGATGCTGATCTTCTTTGTACTCAGTGGCTTATATCTTCGCTGGCCAAAAAAACATTCTTTCAAACAATGGTTTGCAATAAAGCCTAAACTCAAAGGTCGTAATTTCCTTTGGGATTTGCATGCAGTGGTTGGAACTTGGGTTGTTATTTTCTATTTACTTCTAGCATGTACAGGGTTGTATTGGTCATATGACTGGTGGCGTGACGGGATGTTCAAGGTGATGGGCGTTGAAAGACCTCAACCCGAAATGCAAGCACCTCGCATGGGTGAAGGCAAAGGGCGCCAAAGCAATACCGCAGACCCGCAACCAACACGTACACCGTCCAATCTTTCAGCGCAAGGACGTGATCAACATCCGCGTGGTGGTCATCGAGAAGCGAATGAAGGGCTAAAACCTGAACAGATTCAACAAGTCCTAATACAAACATGGAATGGTTTTAACTCACAAATCAAACGTGATTATTCGACCCTAACAATTTCGATTCCTAAAAAAGCTGATGGTAAGGTCGAACTGACATTTGTTGATGCAATTCCTCAACACGAGCGCGCACGAAACAAAGCGATTTATGATTATCAAAAAGCTCAAATTGAAAAAGTTGATTTATATGAAGTTAAACCGCTGAATGAAAAAATCATGAGCAGTATGTTACCTGTTCATCGCGGTAGCTTTTTTGGTCCAGTGTTCCAATTCATCATTATGCTTGCCGCATTGGCAATGCCGTTGTTCTTTATCACGGGATGGATGTTGTACTTAAAACGTCGTAAACAAAAGAAATTAACCCTTGCGGCAAAACAATCTGGCTCAGCAATTCAAATTGATCCGGATGCAACTCCGTGGTTAATTGTTTATGCTTCACAGACAGGTGTATCTGAACAATTGGCATGGCGTACTTCTATCAGTCTACAAGAAGCACATCAACCCACTACAGTAAAATCTGCTCAACAGCTTTCTGAAGAAGATTTAAAACAAGCAAAACAAGTTTTATGGATTGCCAGCACTTATGGTACTGGTGAAGCACCTGATTTAGCATCACATTTTGAGAAGAAGTTAATGAGTAAATCATTAGATCTGTCTCATCTCAAATATGCCGTTTTAGCCTTAGGCTCGCAAGACTATCCTGAAACTTACTGTAGTTTTGGTCATCGTATAGATCACTGGTTAAAACAATCTGGCGCACAGCAATTATTTACGACCATCGAAGTGAATAATGGCAGCAATAGCGATATTCAACAATGGAATAAAGCTTTAATTCAAGCCACCAAACTTGACCTGCAAACCATGTCGATTGATAAAGTGTTTGATCAATGGCATTTGAGCAAACGAGAATTACTCAATCCAGAGAGCTTGGGCGCACCAGCTTTCAACATTGAACTTCATGCCTGTCATGAAACAGTCTGGCAAGCCGGTGATATTGCAGAAATACAAACTGGAAATAGCCTTGAGCGTATTCAACAATTTTTAGATAAATACCAAATTAATCCAGATACAGCTGTCGATTCACATGAGCAACAATCGATTAAAAATATCCTTTGGGATCGGGACTTAACTGTCGAAGTTGAGCCTTTTGCCAATATGGAGCATTTACTTGAGCAGTTGCCTACCCTGCCTACTCGTGAGTACTCCATTGCCAGTATTCCAAGTCAGCAGGTATTACGTTTAGTGGTTCGTCAACAACGTGATGCTCAAGGTGAACTTGGTTTAGGTTCAGGCTGGTTGACCTCACACTTAAAATTGCGTGACAAAGTTGCGTTAAGAATTCGCAATAATGATTCATTCCATCTAATCACGGATAATCGCCCGATTATCTGTATTGGAAATGGAACAGGGATTGCAGGTTTAATGAGTTTAATCCATGCCCGTGTTCGCTTGGATTATACGGAAAACTGGTTAATTTTTGGTGAACGTCAGCAAGCACATGATTTCTTCTTCAAAGAGACTATTCAAGCTTGGCAAAATACAGCAATGCTACAACGAATCGACTTGGCTTTTTCCCGTGATCAAGCAGAAAAAGTCTATGTTCACCATAAACTGCGTGATCATGCTGATGAAGTTCGGAAATGGATTGCCAATGATGCCGTGATCTATGTTTGCGGAAGCATTGAAGGTATGGCAAGCGATGTTGATCAAGCTTTGATTGATATTCTAGGGCAAGATACAGTTGAACAATTACGCCTAGATGGACGTTATCGACGTGATGTTTACTAAGCTACTTATAGCATCTAAACAGTTCTAAATAAGCCCATCAAACCGAGCATAATTGCTCGGTTTGTTTTTCACTAACCTCAATTGCTATAGATCGTTTACAATGTACGCTGGATGACATTATTTATCACAGACCATGAACAAAAATAAATTATTGCGTTTAAGCCTATTCATTATCGGCTTATTATTATTTCTTGATGGCTTTATTTTGCTGCTGTATAAAAAAATTCATTTAGGCACTCTCTTACCCTTATTGATTGGTTTGGGCTTTATCTGCACCGCCATATGGGGAAAGGTAATCCAACAATATCTGGTACATCACAGCAAACTTAAAAAACTCTGGCGTTTAGGCTGGTCTGTGTTTGGAATTTGGTTGATCAGTCTCATTGGCTTTTTTGGCTATATCCATTTTAAAACACAACAAAATCATGCTGAGAATGGTTTAGATGCAATCATTGTTTTAGGTAGTGGAATAACACAAGGTAAAGCGTCACCTACACTCGCCAAGCGCTTAGATCGCGCAGGGAATATTGCACAACAACAACCACAAACATCGATTATTGTAAGTGGTGGGAAAGATTTTGGTGAGATTAAAACTGAGGCTGAAATTATGTCCAACTACTTAGAGGAAAATTATAAGATTCAACCCTATAGAATTCTTCAAGAAAATAAAAGTACCAGTACAGATTTAAACCTCAAGAACAGCCAAGCTATTTTGCAGCAGCATGATTTGTCTTTAAATTCAAAAATTGCAATTGTCACCAGTGATTTCCATACGCTACGTGCAGCGGCGATCGCAAAAAAACAAGGTTATCGCAACTTCATCACGATTGGGGCCGAAACACCCTTGAGTACTCGATATAACGCATGGTTAAGAGAATATTTTGCATATATCAGCGGTTGGGTACTTGGAGAGTATTAAATTAAATACAACGCCATTCACTCCATCTATCAAGGATGTATCCGAATCTTGCGTGGTAAAGGGATTCGGGTTTGATCTCGAAAAAGCTCAGGTTGAGCTATGTAAAGCTGATATAAATAACTTTTTATGTCCAACAAGAACTTACGTCCTGACACCAAAATATTCTGCCCTTCAGGGGTTAAATTGATTGACAGCAAAGTATCATTTTGTTGAATAAAAGGAATCATTTGCTCGATAAAAGAAATAAAATTGACTTCCTGAACATCGAAACGGCTCCAGTTGTCTTTGACCAATAATTGCGCCAGACTCTTACTGTGCCATACTGCTACAGCTTGTTGTCCTGTAGGAGTTGCACATAAAGCCCAACCTTCATCATAAAGTGCAAAAACTTTAGCATCAGACACTATTTTTTCGATAAATGCCTTATATTGATCTGTCGCTTGAGCAGTATTTTTCTGTACCGAAGACGCAGCCTTGCGTTGATATGGATTTCGCATAAGATACTTATTTTTAAAATAATTATATAGATATTCTACACAAAATTTTAAAATAAATAAATAGAAGAAAGAAAACTTGGTGGGCGCTGACGGGATCGAACCGCCGACATTCTGCTTGTAAGGCAGACGCTCTACCAACTGAGCTAAGCGCCCTGAGGAGAATAAACAATGTTGCACTGCTTAAACTAAATGAGATGTAAAAAGAACAATCATTTTACATTTGGATATCTTAATCTCAGGATATCAAGATAAATGGCGCAGCGGACGGGACTCGAACCCGCGACCCTCGGCGTGACAGGCCGATATTCTAACCAACTGAACTACCGCTGCGTTTTATATGGTGGGCGCTGACGGGATCGAACCGCCGACATTCTGCTTGTAAGGCAGACGCTCTACCAACTGAGCTAAGCGCCCTAAACGAGTCAATAAATAAAAATCTATCTACACTCTAATTAGGTTATTACACCTGTTCACAATTTTTCTGTAAAGTGGCGCAGCGGACGGGACTCGAACCCGCGACCCTCGGCGTGACAGGCCGATATTCTAACCAACTGAACTACCGCTGCACTTCAACATATTATTGCGATACAAACGATTCTTGAATTTAATGGCGCAGCGGACGGGACTCGAACCCGCGACCCTCGGCGTGACAGGCCGATATTCTAACCAACTGAACTACCGCTGCACTAAATTCAACGTTAAAGCTTGGTGGGCGCTGACGGGATCGAACCGCCGACATTCTGCTTGTAAGGCAGACGCTCTACCAACTGAGCTAAGCGCCCTAACGACTTCATCGTTTGTGAGGTGCATTATAGAGAATCTTTACTGTGTGTCAAACGCTTTTCTCTATGTTTTAAGTATTTTAGGCGTGAGTGATTAAAAAATAGATCATTTTAATTTAATTTATTCTTTTTTGTTTATTATTTATCTATTTATCAAATATCCATTCAACAACTATTATTGTCTTTGATTCGTAGGTTAAGTGATATTTCCAGTATTACAGCTTTATTGTATGACAACTTTAAAAACTCTTTTAGAGGATTGGGTATATTTAAAATCTACCCAATCACTGCTGGTCCTGCTGCTTGCCCGTTAAAACAGAACGAGGTTCAGGACGTAACCACAACCAGACTGCGACAATAAACATCGTGAGATCAGTGAAAATTTTAACGGCCAAAGGTGCATTGGTAAAGAGCATGATAATGCCACTGATCAACATCATGATACTGGCAATCCATTTCGCTTTACGTGGCACAGTACCATTCTCTCGCCATGCTCGAAGTGTTGCACCATATTTAGGATGATTCATTAACCATGCATCAACTTGAGGCCAACCTTTTGAGGCTGCCCATGCAGCTAAAATCAGAAAAACTGTGGTTGGCATTCCAGGTAATAATGCGCCAATAAATCCAAGCACAATAAATAACACCACCAATGTTCGCCAAAACAAAATTTTCATAGCTTCACTCAATCTACGCACAACCCAGTATAACGTTCAAATGATATACGCTGTATATTTTCAAACGGCACTGCTCATTTTATTTTAGAATCATGTTGTTCATTATTTCCGATACTCAACAAATTAAACTTGCATCTCGATAAGCTTCTTTGCTTGAATCACCACATTATGCTCTCTTTATTTAATCCTAAGTTTCAACCTGAGATGTGATGCAATGACAGATTATTTTGAACCCTGGTTGAAATATCAGCATCCGATTGTCCGCCAATTGGCTTTTTGCATTGCCAGTCCAAATATTATTCAAGCACTCCCTGATGAATTGCAGATTCACCATCATTTTGAATTACATAATACTGAGTTTTGGCAACAACAATTTCTCGCCTATCAAACACGTTTAGATGAATTGGACCAAAATCCAACAACATTAATTGAGTTTGTTCAACAACTCAAAAGTACGCGTTTAGGTTTACGTTTTGAATATTTGTTCTGGTTTTGGTTACAAGATGAAGCCAATCCACATTACCAACTCATTCAACATAGTATTCAAATCATTGAGGGGAAACATACAAAAGGAGAAATTGATTTTTTGGTGTTAAATCGTCTAACCCAACAAATTGAGCATTGGGAAGTTGCTTTAAAATACTATTTAGGTGAAGCAGATTTACATTTAGCACGTTGGTATGGCTTAAATCGTAGTGATACTTTATTTCGTAAATTAAATCATTTCTCTGAAAAACAATTTCAATTTAGCCAAGTTTTAGATCGAAACATCGAAAAAAAATGCGCTGTACTCAAAGGACAATTGTATATCCCCTATTTTAGACACACCGCCCCACTCCCTTCATGGATTAATCAACAACGTAGATTGGGACAATGGGGACAGCACATTGAACAAGGTTTATATCGCTTACAGCGACATGAATGGATTTGTCCAGATTTAAAACAAAGTTCAACAACTGCTCAATGGTGGTGCAATGGCTTGTACCATGACCATCATACCCAGCAATTTTATATGTATCGCCAAGCACCTTTATTGTCTTCTCTTGACACAAAGACTTAATTATTCACGTTTTTCATACAGTGCTTTACGAATCCACTCATAAAAGCATAACGATATATTTCAAATAATTTCGTATAGTATAAATGTAATTAACGCGTGAAACACGGAGATAGTAATGAAAAAAATTTTAGCAGTTTCAATGTTATTCGCTTTTGTTTTGTCTGGCTGTAACACTTTTAAAGGTGTTGGTAAGGATGTGTCTAAAGCGGGGGATGCGGTTACGAATTCTGCAGAAAAAGTTGAAAATAAGATGTAATTCACAACCACCAAAATTTGATTTTTGGAAAGCCTTATCTGCCACAGATAAGGCTTTTTCATGCTTATTTAAAAGCTTTTAGACTTTCTCTGCTTTTGGGTTTTCATTCAGTTTTATCTTCCTCTATTATATTGTTCAATTTTCTTACTTGATCAATGTCCATGAATCGTTCGGATACCTTAGAACTCAGTTTACAGCTTCTTCGTCAACCCTCTGTGACACCTGTAGATCACAATTGCCAAAATATCATGGCAGATCGTTTGTCTGCAATTGGTTTTAATATTGAAAATATGCGTTTTGAAGATGTAGACAATCTTTGGGCAAGACGTGGAACTAGCTCGCCAGTTTTCTGCTTTGCAGGTCATACCGATGTTGTTCCAACAGGTCATTTAGATGCTTGGCAATCAGATCCATTTTTACCAGAAATCCGCGATGGTAAGCTCTATGGTCGCGGTAGTGCCGACATGAAAACAGCCTTGGCAGCAATGGTGGTTGCCTCTGAACGTTTTGTTAAAAACCACCCTGACCATAAGGGTTCTATTGCTTTTTTGATTACCTCTGATGAAGAAGGTCCTTCAATCAATGGTACTGTCAAAGTGGTCGAAACATTAGAAGCCCGTAATGAAAAAATGACATGGTGTCTGGTTGGTGAACCTTCAAGCACCTCTACCCTTGGTGACATCGTTAAAAATGGACGTCGTGGTTCATTGAATGCCGTCTTGACAGTAAAAGGTAAACAAGGTCATGTTGCCTATCCTCATTTGGCAATTAATCCGATTCATACCGCATCCAAAGCCTTAGCAGAACTTTGCGATACTGTTTGGGACAACGGCAATGAATACTTCCCAGCAACCTCGTTCCAAGTATCTAATATTCAAGCAGGTACAGGCGCAACCAATGTTGTTCCAGGTACAATGACAGTAACCTTTAATTTCCGTTACTCCACTGAAGTCACAGCAGATCAACTCAAAGCTCGTGTGCTAGAGATACTTGATCGCCATCAAGTGAGCTATGATATTGAATGGACACTTTCAGGTTTACCATTTTTGACACCTGTAGGTGAATTGGTGAATGCCGCACGAACTGCCATTAAAAACGTAACAGGTACCGACACCGAGCTTTCCACTAGCGGCGGTACTTCTGATGGACGTTTTATCGCTCCCACTGGTGCACAAGTACTTGAACTGGGCGTACTTAATGCAACCATCCACCAAGTTAATGAACACGTGAATATTGATGAACTAGAGCCATTGGCTGAAATTTATGAACAAATTTTGGTTGAGTTGCTTGCGTAACGCATTCAAACTGTTTGATCAAGATTTTAAACCATTTCAGCTTGTAACAAGAGGGTATGTGTAGATCATAGAATCATTCATTGAACATGATGCGCAAAGTTTGATTATTCGATTGACCCATAGACCATCATGACTGGTAACATCAAAAACCCACATCCTAAAACAAGCGATCCTAAAGCAGAGAGTCATGATGTTGATCAAAACAGAATGACTCCAGATGGATGGTATAACTGCCCCTCAACCTATAAAGTAACAAACAATCTAAACCGAGAACTGGCTAATAGGCACATCGTCAAAAAAACCATGATCTCATATGTTGAATAAAGTGCTTCTCCAAATATCAAAATCCTGCCCTTTCATTGATCATGTTGATCAAAATCTAGAATCCTGTTTAAGCCATATCTGGTGCTATACCAGAAATATCACAATTGATGTTATTTGGCAGATAGACTATTTCAAAATAATATAGATAAAATGCTTGGACAGTAAAACGAATGCTTTAGTCAATCTGTTGAAAAATGCATACAACAAAATATCATTTCTCTTAATCAATAAAATGAACGTTAAGAATACGTTGCTAGATGATATAAGCTTTCAATGTCATATTCTACGCCTAAAGGTTAAATAGATTTGCAAGGATAGAAATCAAAATCTTTATCTTTATATGAATAATCAGGTGGTTTTGCTATATTTTGAAAAATAAAATTTAGCCCATCAATCAAACTACCAGATATTTAAAAATATTATAAAAACATCAATTTAGACTATATAAAAATTAGATTCTTCTAAAAATATAAACGCCCTATGAAGCTCATCGGGCGTTTATATAACATCACTGTCAACCTATTTTAAGGTCATTCATTATTTACTTTTCAAATGTGACATATCGAGCAACACATTAGCAGCCTCATTCACAAAAGTCTCTTCTTCAGGCAGCGCTGGACGTTGATTTGCTTTCATTTTAGCTCTGGACTCTGCCAATGCATCTAAACTGGCTTGATAGCTTTCCCAATTCGAATAAGGTTTCAAGCCTGTCGCAGCACGACGTTTGTTTTCAGCAGCTAAAGTTTTCATTTCAAGCGCAACCAACTCTGCTTTACGTTTATCAATATCCAAAGAAATACGTTTTTGATCTTTGGTTTCTTGAGCAATTGCTTTACGTGTTTCTAGATATTGAAATTGAGGGTCCTGACTTACACGCACCTTAGATTTTTGATCGAGTTGCGCCACATAAGGTTGAATTGAACCTTCACGCTTAAATGGTGCTGTTGGAATGGTATCCCATTTCAAAGCATTCTTCGCTTTACGCTCGCCGAACTCTTCATCATAGATGTCAACCAGTTTGATGTCAGGAATCACACCTTTATTTTGTGTACTTCCCCCCGTAACACGGTAGAACTTACGTTGCGTCAATGTTGCTTGACCATAAGCCAAACTATCCAACTGAACTTGTGCAGTTCCCTTGCCTGTGGTGGTACTTCCCAGAATCACGGCGCGGTCATAATCCTGAAGTGCGGCAGAATAAATTTCACTTGCGGATGCAGAAGCTAAATTCACCAATACAGCCAAAGGACCCGCATAGGTTTGTGCACCACCATCTGTGTCTTCAAACACGCTGACATTGCCATTACCATCACGAATTTGGACGACAGGTCCTTCTTTAATCACTTGCCCAATCATTTTGGCAACTTCTTCTAAAGAACCACCTGGGTTATTACGCAAGTCGATGATAATCCCTTCTACATTTTGAGCAGCCAGTGCTTTTAATGCTTTGTTGGTATCTTCAGATACAGAACGATATTCTGTACCTGCACGACGAGCACGATAGTTCAAGTAGAATGATGGAATTTCTAACACACCAAATTTATGTTTTTGCCCATCACGGTTGATTTCAACTGTACGTGAACGTACACCTGCATCCTCTTCTTGGATAACATCACGAGTAATGGTCACAACGCGAGCTTGGCTCATCGAAGCACCAGCGCCGAGTAATTTCACAGAAACTTTAGTTCCACGTTTACCACGAATCAAACCAACAATTTCAGAACTTGGCCAGCCAATCACATCAACCATTTTGTCGCCATCTTGGGCAACACCAATAATCCGATCACCCGACTTCACTTGTCCTGTTTTGCTTGCAGGTCCGCCATCTACGATGGTTTCAATCTTCGTATAGTCTTCATTGCCACGTTCAGGGCGAATGGACACACCAATCCCCTCAAGTTGTAAGGTCGTTTGGCGATTCAACTCCATCGCATCAACAGGCGGGAAATAATTACTATGTGGATCATAGGTTAATGTCATTGCATTGAGGATACGTTCAAGCACATCATCGCTCTTAGTCCGACCGATTCGTTCCAATTGACGTGTATAACGTTTAGTTAAGGTCTGAACAGGCGTTAGATCTTCAGATGCAGCTAAATCTTGCCCGTTGGCAAGCGTTGGATCGTCTTTCAATGCTTTTTGTTTAGCTTGATCTTCTTGTTTTGCAATAGTGAGATTAATCAACTGCGAAACCAGCATTTTGCGCCAATAATTCTGTAATTCAGCTTTACTACCAAAAAATGCAGCTTTTTCACGGTCTGTATCGATAAATTCATTCGGCTGATTTAAGTTTTGTGTTTTTTTCAGTTCAGCCAATTCAAATTCATAAAACTCTTTTAAACGTGCACGATAATGTGCATGAATGGCAAAAGGTCCAGACAAATCACCCGCTTTTAGTTTTGCACCTAATGTTGCGCCATATTGCTTTTTATATTGTTCAATTTCTGAAGCTAAAAATAACGTATGTTCAGGATCAAGACTATCAATATACATATCTAAAATACGATTGGATGTATTGGCATCTAAACGCATGTTTAAATAATGCTGACGATCAATTAATGTTGCCAATTGACGAGTCACAAGTGCTTGTTCTTGTGAAGGATGAAGCGATTGAGCAACGTTTGTAGCATTGGTTTCCGCCATTGCTTGATTGATGGTATGTGTGAAGAACAAACCACCTGTTGCAAGTGCTATAGCGCAAGCGAGAGTTTGAATTTTCATAAATTCTTAATATTTCCTTGGGTTTTCCAATTTCTCTATCGTTTTTCAATCTGAACTCAACAGTTTCAACATCTTAAACGATTTTATCTGTGTGTGTTGTGTAGTTTTAGCATAATCTGTACTGAGTAAATGTAGCAAATCATTGCAGAAATCGGGTATTGTTTCCAAGTTTATATAAATACAACCGTGGATTCCTATGATCGGCGCATTGATGCTTGATATTGCAGGCACAGAACTTACTCAAGAAGATATTGAACTATTACGCGCTCCGCAAGTCGGTGGCATGATTTTATTTTCAAGAAATATAGAATCTCCTGCTCAGGTCCGTGCCTTGACTGACCATATGCGTAAAATTCGCCCAGACATTTTAATTGCAGTTGATCAAGAAGGTGGTCGTGTACAACGCTTAAAAAATGGTTTTACTTTGCTTCCAGCCATGGGGCATTTTGGTCAACTTTACTTAAGCCAACCTGAAAAAGCTATAGCATTGGCTGAGCAATGTGGCTGGTTGATGGCAATTGAAGTGCTTGCTGTTGGGATTGACTTTAGTTTCGCTCCAGTCTTGGATATCAATGACATCAGTGATGTGATTGGTGACCGTGCTTTTGCTGAAAATGTGCAAGATATTGTTCCATTGGCAAGTGCTTTTATGAAAGGGATGCAACGTGCTGGTATGGCAACCACGGGTAAACACTTCCCTGGTCATGGTTCGGTCAAGGCAGATTCACATGTGGCTGCGGCAATTGATCAACGAGATTACCAAGACATTTATGACAATGACATGCAGAGTTTCATCCAACTTCAGGGGCAATTGGATGCCCTCATGCCTGCTCATGTGATTTATGAAAAAGTTGACCCAAACCCTGCTGGATTCTCCGCTTATTGGATTCAAAAAGTATTACGTCAAACTTTAAAATTTGATGGTGTTCTCTTTTCAGATGACTTGAGTATGCAGGCTGCTTGTGTTGCTGGAGGTGCAGATGCTCGTATTCGTGCAGCACTCGAAGCGGGCTGTGATATGGGACTCGTTTGTAATAATCGTGAATCCGCATGTATTGCTTTGGCAGGTATTGAGAACTTACCATTACCAAACCAAACACGTTTAGCACGTATGCGCGGCAAAATTCCCAATATCATCATCGGTGAATCATTTGATTTAGGTGATGAATGGAAAACTGTCAAAAAAGTCATTGAAGAATTTAGAAATTCTCTTTAAAAAGATAGATAAAGTTCCTCCCACAACGCATAGCAGATTGTAGGGAGGGCATTTTAAGTTTATTAGTCTTGCGTTATGCTCGCTAAGATAACACGATGAATAGTGTGCAAATATTTTTCATTATTCGTGTGGCTTAAAAGGCACTGTAAAGTCCTATATGGAAATCAGGAAGAACGCATCAGGCAACCGTTGAATTTATGATTTGTGTTGCCATATTTGATGTCCCAATTAAAAAAATAATAGTTAAGGAAAACTATGTCAGACCAACAACTTTCAAAACATCGTCATATTTCATTTACCGCACATTATACAGGCTATATTTGGTATCAAATGGGGATTTCCCATCCTTTGCTTGCAACAGCGAAAGGCAAAAGACTGGCTATGATTGCGCATCCCATCGAAAGTTGGGGCGAAAAATTTGTTGGTGGCAGTATGCGCACTACGTTAAAACAACGCCACACCATCTTGGATAATCGTTTACATCAATTGATTGAACAACTCCCTGATTTACAAGTACTTGAAATTGCTGCTGGATTATCTCCACGTGGATGGTGGTTTAGACAACAATATGCTCAAATTGATTATCGTGAATTAGATTTGCCTGAGATGGCAACAACCAAACAAGCAGCATTAAAACAGATAGATCCCGCCAGCCCAGCGGTTTTATCAGTCGACTTATTTACCCAAGACTTTCAAAATGCCTTCAAAGTTTTTGATCCTCAGAAACCCCTCGTTGTGATCAGTGAAGGTTTAATCAATTACTTTAACAAAGACCTTTTAAAACAATTGATCCAATCCATAGCAAATTATGGGCAAGGCTTTAAAGCTTTACACTATCTCACCGACCTATATCCTGAACCTGTCAAAAACAAATTGGCTGCCGTTATCTGGAACAGCAGCAAACTACTGAAATTGATGTCTAGAAGTGCCTTTACTTTTCATTTTATCTCTCCAGAACAAGTCAGACATTTTATCTCTGAAGCAGGTTTTAAAAAGGTTGAAGTGATTCAACCTCGCCTTTATTTCAATCCAGATCATCAACAAAATCCTGAAGAACATCATGGCGACTTAGTGTGGGTGATTGATGCACAATTATAAAAAGTGTGAAATAAAATAAAAAAAACCAGTTCACATTCAACTGGTTTTTTATTGCCTCATTAAGCTAAAGCGGTATCTTCAACCCTATAGGTTTGGGCTTGAGTTTGGCGAGTGATAAAGCGTAACAAACGATCTGCATTTTCAAAACTACCATGTTTAAATAGTGCACGAACACCATCTTCACAAGTTTCAAAAATTAGACACTCAATTGCAAATTCGCCCTCATCATCACTCAGATTCAATGCCAAATCTCGAGTATGTTCATTCACAAAACTCAAATCAGGCAGATGATCAAGATCCATTAAAAGTCCAAAATAATTTAAATCAACAATGTGAACGGGAATCACTTTATTAGAATGACGATGCGTTAATTGACGTTGTGGATCAAGCACATGAATCCGAGCCTCACCACGACGTTCAATATTGTGCATTTGCTCGCGTGTTAAATTGATAATTCCATCCAATCCCTGAATAGATTTCCCTTGCAAATAGGTCGTAAATAAATTCATGGTTTCTTTACGGCGTTGTAATTGAGGCACATGATCCGCATTGGCAATCATGGCAAATTGCATATCTGGGCATTGCAAAGCAAAATGAGCATTTTCATGGGGCAATGTAAAACTGTCATACTGACCGCATGCCACCAGTGTATTTACACGTGGAACAGGAACGTGGCTCAAACGTAATAAACGATTGCAGTTGATTTCATAACGTTCTTGTTCTGTATTTGAAAACTCAGCCATTTGCTTAAAGAACAATCTTTTCGCGGTAGGCGACATTCGAGTTTTATCGAGTTTGGCATGATTGACCAAATAAAGAATAACGGCTTGACCAAATTCGTCCATCCGTTGCTCTTTCATCAACATTAAAGACTCTTCCAATAACATGCGCCAGCTCTTACGAGTTTCCTGCATGACGCCCATTAAGATCATCTTTTCAACAAGTTCTGGACGTTGGTCAACAAAAAAGGAGGCGATCACCGATCCTAGGGAAATACCAACAACAGCAACTTTTTGAATATTCACGATATCTAGCCACTGACCCAACATACGTGAAAGATCAGGCAGTTCCAAAGTACCCGCAGATAGACCAGAATCGATATTGGTAATTTGCTGATTCGCTCCCATAGAGGGTAGATCAATGAGAATGACTGGACCACTTTCAAAAAATTGTTCAACACAATATTTATAGGAGTTAAAATTTTGAAATGCCCCTCCTACAATCACAATCGGGGTATTGTGAATAGTTCGTGCATCAGCAATCGCCATATACTCAACTTTCCAACCATCGATCCAAGTTGTCCTGGGTTCCTGTTTGAAACTATTTTTATGGTATATGTCGAAAAAACCAAAGCTTGATAAAGATTGGTGTGATTCTGTGTCCATTTGGATAATGGAATTCATATCCTTCCTCCATCCTTGCTTTATTCTTTTAATATGCAAGATTTCGACCCGCATTATTCTTTCAAATTTGTGATACGTATATGTTCTGTATCACATCAATGTCCTTATTGTTTCATTCTTACAGATGTGTGATTTATACGCAATCGCTAAATTGACCGTCTGTCCAGTTTAAATGGCAAAAACATTGCAAGATATTTAGTGGCTATGCGCGGGGTAAATAAGTTTATTTCAATGAAATACTTCCTTGCCTTTGCTTAGACTGCTACTATCAAAGGGAAATTTTTAAACGATCAAATAAACTGCTATGCAAGATTCAATTGAACAGTATATGCAAACTGTAGGAATTCAAGCCCGTCAAGCCGCTGGTGCTTTGGCAGGTGCGACTACACTTGTAAAAAATAATGCCTTATCTGCTATTTATACTGCTTTGGAAAATAGTGAACCGCAAATCTTAGCTGCTAACCAAATTGACATGACCAAAGGTCGTGACAACAATTTAGATAGCGCTTTACTTGATCGTTTAGAACTTAACCCCACACGCTTCAAAGGCATGTTACAAGGCTTAAAAGATGTAATAGGTCTTGTAGATCCAATTGGTGAAATTACTGATTTGGCTTTTCGTCCAACAGGAATTCAAATCGGTAAAATGCGCGTGCCTTTAGGTGTCGTTGGTATGATCTATGAATCACGTCCAAATGTAACCCTTGAAGCAGCGTCATTAGCACTTAAATCAGGCAATGCCATCATTCTACGCGGCGGTTCTGAAGCACTGAATTCAAATCAGGCAATTGCTCAAGCCATTCAACACGGCTTAAAAGCAGCAGGATTACCTGAAACGTGTGTACAGGTCATCAATACATCTGATCGTGCAGCAGTTGGTCAGTTGATCACGATGTCTGAATATGTCGATGTCATCGTACCACGTGGTGGGAAAGGTCTGATTGAACGTATTAGCAATGAAGCAACAATCCCTGTGATTAAACACTTGGATGGTAATTGTCACGTGTTTGTTGAAGCTCAGGCAGACCTTCATAAAGCACTGCCAATCGCATTAAATGCGAAAACACATCGTTATGGTGTATGCAATGCCATGGAAACTTTATTGGTCGATGAAAACATCGCGGAAGAATTTTTACCTCGTATTGCCGAGCTCTATGCAGAAAAACAGGTTGAATTACGCGGTTGTATCAAAGTTCAAAAGATCTTAGGCAATATCGTAAAACCGGCAAGTGAAGAAGATTGGTATGAAGAATATCTTGGTCCAATTTTGGCAGTAAAAATTGTGACAGGGATTGAAGAAGCCATTCAACATATCAATAAATATGGTTCCCATCATACCGATGCGATCATCACTGAAAACTTTAGTTTAGCACGCCAATTCTTAACTCGTGTAGACTCAAGTTCAGTAATGGTCAATGCCTCTACCCGTTTTGCAGATGGTTTTGAATATGGTTTAGGCGCTGAAATCGGTATTTCAACCGATAAAATCCATGCTCGCGGTCCAGTTGGGCTCGAAGGCTTAACTTCGCAAAAATGGATTGTATTGGGTGACGGTCAAATTCGTCATTAATCGAATTTTTGAAACTTTAAACACTCAGCGTTGTGTCCTACAGCGCTGAGTTTTTTTATAAGTTTTGTCTGAAGATTAGGGACAACTTCTTGTGCAGTAACATCTCTATAGCCAAACCGTCTGATTATTTATACAAGTGATATGATTTCAATCATTTATTCCCCAGTAAAACTTATATCTTTATATACCAATTTTTATAAGCTTTAGGTGATTCGTTTATTTTGCTCATTGAATCATAGATGGTCTTGCTATCGTGAGGTATCGTCATCACAAACCTGTTTAATCTGAGTTCGATAAACGTTTTATAAATGATCAAGCTGAATCTTTAAAAAAACATCCCTAAGCTTTGTTTCGCAAGAAAGCCTACCATCAATAATAATGACAAAACCAACAGATCCGCTTTATGCCCAGACAGATTAATTGCTAGACAAGGATATAAGTTTGTTTACAAGAAACTGCACAATGCAGATAGATTAAAATAAAGATGAATGATAGTTTTTAATAATCAACTGATAAATATTAAATATTAATCAATATCAGGTCGATAGTCCGAAAGTCTAATCACCTAAAGTCTATCTAGGACAAAAAAACTACACATGGTACAACATCACTACTGATCTAATTGGCCCTATAAATAAAGCGTAATCAGATCAATCAGGATGACTTTTTCAAATTACAATTTCGGGTATTAAAACGTGTCTACATCAGTATTAGTAATTAACTGCGGATCTTCATCAATCAAATATGCGCTTGTTTCTGAACGTCGTGAAGATCGGATCTTTGGTTTAGCAGAAAACCTTGGCTCTGCTGATGCACGTATTAAAGGGATCACTGCGGGCAATCAGCCACTTGAACTCTCCATTCCACATGCAGACCATGAAAAAGCTCTTGAAACCATCTTGAGTCGTTTATCACAATATCAACCGAAGGCAATTGGTCATCGTGTTGTTCACGGTGGTACATTGACCAAAGCAGAATTGCTTACACCTGAAATTGTAGAAAAAATTCGTGAAGCAACACCTTTAGCTCCACTGCATAACCCTGCTCACCTAGTCGGTATTGATGCCACAATGCGTCTATTCCCAGAACTACCGCAGGTGGCTGTATTTGATACTGCATTCCATCAAACCATGCCTGCACATGCTTATCGTTATGCATTGCCAAAATTTCTTTATACCCAACACAATGTTCGTCGTTATGGTTTTCACGGTACTAGCCATGCTTATGTTTCTGAACGTGGTTCTGAACTTGCTGGTAGCTATAAACATGGTGGTTGGTTAACTGCACATTTGGGTAATGGTAGCTCGACATGCGCAATTTGGAATGGTCAAAGTGTAGATACTTCAATGGGACTTACGCCACTTGAAGGTGTGGTGATGGGGACACGTAGTGGTGATGTAGATCCAAGTATTCATAGCTTCCTCGCGTCTAATCTAGGCTGGGATATTTATAAAATTGATAAAATGCTGAATAGCCAATCAGGTTTGCTCGGCTTATCTGATCTTTCTAACGATATGCGTACTTTGATTGAAGCTTCAGAACAAGGCAACGAAGATGCCACTTTAGCCATAGAAGTATTCTGTTATCGTTTAGCAAAATCACTCGCGGCATTAAGCTGTGGCTTACCGCGTATCGATGGTTTATTCTTCACAGGTGGTATTGGTGAGAATTCAGCATATATTCGTGAAAAAACCGTGTCATACCTACCACACTTCGGTTTTAACTTAAGCAAAGAACAAAATGATGGTCTAAAACGTGGTACTGAAGGTCGTATCGATGCAGGAACAGGTCCGCAAATTTGGGTTGTTCCTACGGATGAAGAAGGTCGTATTGCCAAAGAAACAGTGCATGTGGTTGAGCATGAGGTACAACAGGCTGCAAAAAAGCCTGAATCAGATGTTGCGACAGCTTAAGCTGTCGTTAACAATAATCTGAGCCAAGATGATCCATTGTAAGATCATGAAACTCTTAAAAGCATGATCTACAACAAAGCAAAAAATTATACATTTTAGAGTTCCTGTAATCTTTGAATAAAAGTCATACAATCATGTCGCTAATTACAGAAACTCTAAGTATTTGACTCAAATGTATCGATGAATAAAGATTTTGCGTCAAATAGTGTATTCTGCTTTGTGATCTTCTCTGTATATACAAATTTCAATCTTTTAATTTATTAAAGAATAGTCTATGAAAACAATTCTGTTGGTTCCAACTGGGGAAGGTGTCGGATTAACTTCTGCATGCCTAGGCTTAGTTTATGCTTTGGAATGCCAAGGTGTTAAAGCAGGCTTCGTCAAGCCATTTTCACAAGAATTACAAGCAGAACCAGATCGCACAACAGCTCTGTATCGTCATATTTCAAAATTAGACACTGTTGAACCGATTACTTATGCAAAAATTACTCAACAGTTAAATGATGGCGAAACTGATGAGCTTTTAGAAGAAGCAGTGAGTTTACAGCGTCAAGTGGCTAAATCACATGATATTATTATTGTCGAAGGTTTAGTCCCGACAGCGCATGATGCTTTTGCAAGTGATCTGAATGCTTCTTTGGCACAAGCACTAGATGCAAAAGTTATCTTTGTCAGCAATGCCGACATCAATCGACCTGAATATACTGCTGAAAAAGTCGAAGCACAATTACGTAACTTTGGAGGTGCTTCATCTACGCGTAATGCAGGTGTATTGTTTATGCGTACACGTGGCTTACCAGAGGAATCTGCTCAAATTCCAGTGACCATTGACCCAAGTCTACGTTTAATCTCTGATACCGAAAAATTCAAAACTGAAATTCAGAAAACACATGCTCACATTGGCTCAGCAGCTTTCCCAATCATTGGATTGGTGCCTTTCAGTGATACCTTGAGTGTACCCCGCATCTCTGATCTGGCAAAACAGATTCAGGCAACATGGATTAATCAAGGTAAAGCCAACACACGCCGTGTTTTGCACAGCAGTTTGATTGCTTCAAACATTGAACATGAATTACAAAAGTTTGTTGCTGGTGAATTAATTATCAGTGCATCTGATCGTATTGATGTCCTGTTGGCAAGTAGCTTAGCCACCAGCAATGGTATTCCACTTGCAGGTTTAGTTCTTACTGAACATCATGAACCTAATCCATTGGTTTTAGAGTTCTGCCAATCTGCAATTAAAAATGGCTTACCGATTTTACACACACCACTCAGTACCTTTGAAACTGCGCAACAATTGGCAAATCTAGGGAATGAAATTCCTGTAGATGATACAGAGCGAGCAGATCAAGTTACTCGTTTCGTTTCTAGTCATATCGATCAAGACTGGTTACTTCAAATCCTCAATGGTGATTATAAACCTCGCCTCTCTCCTTCTGCATTCCGTCATGAATTGGTGCAAAAATCAATTGCAGCAAAAAAACGTATTGTACTTCCAGAGGGTGATGAACCACGTACCATTCAGGCAGCAGCCATTTGCCAATCTCGTGGAATTGCACAATGTGTATTGTTAGCAAAACCTGAAGCTGTTTTTGATGTGGCCAAAGCCCGCAACATCGAATTACCCGCTGATTTAGAAATTATTGACCCTGACCTTATTCGTGAAAACTATGTCGCGCAAATGGTTGAACTGCGTAAAGGTAAACTCAATGAATTGCAGGCACGTGAACAACTTCAAGACACTGTAGTGTTAGGGACGATGATGTTGGCATTAGATCAAGTGGATGGCTTGGTATCAGGTGCAGTACATACTACAGCCAATACTGTTCGCCCCGCTTTCCAACTGATTAAAACAGCCCCTGAATACTCTTTAGTATCCTCAATCTTCTTTATGCTCTTGCCTGATGAAGTGTATGTGTACGGAGATTGTGCGATTAATCCAGATCCAGATGCTGAACAACTGGCAGAGATTGCGATTCAGTCAGCAGATTCAGCAAAAGCTTTTGGTATTGACCCACGTATTGCGATGATTTCCTATTCGACTGGGACTTCAGGCGCTGGTGCAGAAGTGGAGAAAGTGGCTAAAGCAACCGAAATTGCCAAACAATGTCGCCCAGATTTGTTGATTGATGGACCATTACAATATGATGCTGCGTCTGTGGAAAGTGTGGGGCGTTCTAAAGCACCAGACTCTCAGGTTGCAGGTCGTGCCAATGTCTTTATTTTCCCTGACCTCAATACAGGAAATACCACCTATAAAGCAGTTCAGCGCTCAGCCAATGTGGTGAGTGTTGGCCCTATGTTGCAAGGTTTAAACAAACCTGTGAATGATTTGTCTCGTGGTGCATTGGTGGATGATATTGTCTTTACCATTGCATTGACGGCGATTCAATCAGAACAACAAGCAACGCAATAAGCTTTTTATACAGATAAAAAACCCACTCAAATTATTTGCGTGGGTTTTTTTATTATGTTGTACCTATAACTCACCCTGCTCTGTGCCCAACACCATAATTCAAATCAATATAAGGCACGTAACAATGGTTATTTCACAGGACTTAGAAATAGTAATTCACACGAAACAGATAGTTTCTTGGTGTCCCTGGCATAGAGTTTGAACGCCAATATTCTTTATCAGTGAGATTATTCACAGCAAGTGTTGCACCCCATTTATCATCTTTATAGCCTACTGCTGCATCGACACGAGTCCAGTCTGGCATTTTTATTAAATTTTTATCAGTAGTATAATACGAGCCAACATAAGTCGCACCCACTTCACCATACCATTTCTCTGTTGGTAAATAACGTACAAATAGGTTGCCCGTATTTTCAGAAATTTTTGCGAGCTTTTTACCTTTAAGTCTGTCTTCTTCCTTCACTGTAGTTCGGCTATCATTTTTCCATTTAGCATCGGTATAACCATAGCCACCTCGTACATAAAGATTATCCAAGACTTGACCAATAAAACTAAACTCTACACCTTGCGATTGTTGCTTCTGCCCTACTTCCCAATCATTTGGTCTGTTCATAGAGTCAGGCTGGTAACGTATGTTATTTTTAGTAATATCGAACACAGAAAGCTGGGTATTTAAACGACCATCCAACCAATCACTTTTTACCCCAATCTCATATTGCTCATTATATTGCGGTTCAGCATCGTATAAGCTTGGATTGATGGTCGTACTTACTCCTAACAAACCTCGACCACCATAAGGAGAGAAACTTTTACTATAAGAGGTATAAAAGCTTTGACTTTCAACTGGTTGCCAAACAAAACCAATATTAGGGCTTAAACTATCATCCCGATACGAACGTTTACGCTGATTACGAACATCATTGGTCGCAAAATCATAACTATCATAACGAACACCTAACATCATTTTATATTTTTCATTAAATGAAATTAGATCTTGTAAGAAGAAGCTTAAAGAGCTTGCATCAGTTTTACTGTGAGAAGTTTCTGCTGGACGGGAACCATTGAGCTTAGACCAACCATCAGATAAATAACTATCAGACGTATCAAATGGATTGACATAACGATAATAGAGTCCAGCACTGCTACCACTTGAATAATTCCCTAAAATTGGTTCTCGTTTTTCATTTGACCAATCACTACCAAACATAATTTTATGATCTAAAAAACCTGTTTTGAATTGACCTGTAATGTCAAAGGTATTCATCAATGTTTTATTGGTGGTTTGCTGCCAAGCATAGTTTTGACGGATTTTTCCTTGCCAGTCGCATTTTTTTCCATCATTTTGTAACCCTGCTGCTGAACACCATGTACCGCTAAAGAAGTTATCAAAATCTTGAAAAGATTCACGATGACTCAATGCCCAATGAAATTTCCAATTTGGTGCAAATTCATATTTCAGATCAGTTCTAAATGACTTGGTTTCATCAACAATATTATCATTTGTACCTGCAAAGCCCGTTTTAATTGAAACCCCTGATGGCAACTCATTATAGACTGGACCACGATCAGGCGTTCTGTTTAAACTGTCATAAGTATATTCAGTCGTCCAAAGTAATTTCTCGTCATCACTACGATAGGTCAAACTTGGAGATAACATTTCCTGATTAAAACCTATTCCCGAGCGGAAGCTATTGGTATCTGACTTTTCACCGACTAAACGCACAGCCCAGTTGTCATTAAGTACCTTATTGAAATCAATGACACCACCAACGTTATCATAAGACCCAACATAAGCACCAATTGAACTTTTTGAGTCAAAATTGGCAACCTTGGTCACCATATTAATCACGCCACCGCCTGAACTTCGTCCATAGAGCACAGAAGCTGGTCCTTTGAGTATTTCAATACGTTCAACATTGGCGGTACTGCGTCGGTATTGTCCGCTTTCACGAATCCCATCACGATAGATATCATTCTCATCGGCATTGAATCCACGAATAGTGATTCCATCATTTCTCGTGTCATAACTGGTCGAAACACCAGGTGTTCCCTGTAACATCACGCTTAAATCATTTGCGCCATACAACTTATATTTAGACACATCAATCGTATCTACAGTTTGAGGAATATCTTTCTTATCCAAACCATTTCGCGTCACACTGGCCTGTTTATAGTCCACATAGGTTTTAATGGGGTCACCATCTGCCATTGCTTCAATCACAATGGTGGGAAGTGTTGCTGTATTGGTTTTTTGTTCTTGTTTAACTGTATCAGAATCAGAAAATGCCTGAGTGGAAACAAACAGGCATCCCGTTGATAGCATCATGAGTGTTAAGCTTTTTTTGACAAAACGCATTGCATCCTCAAAAAATCGTAATGATAATAATTATCATTATAATACAATTCTTCATAATTTTTTACATAAATATATCAATCTCTGCACATAAATGACCATTTCCTCTTTATTTGAACATATTTTTCTTGAAATAAACTAGGGTCTGTTGACATTTATGGTCCATAATTTAACCTACAAGGGGAGCCATAAAAATATGCAAGCTAATGCAACAGAACTTTCATAGTTCCGTTTTAACTTGTCATATCGTGTGGCTATTCCTCGAAATTGCTTTAATCTACAGAACATGTTTTCTACTA
This sequence comes from Acinetobacter sp. WC-743, assembly GCF_000335555.1. Taxonomy (NCBI): domain Bacteria; kingdom Pseudomonadati; phylum Pseudomonadota; class Gammaproteobacteria; order Moraxellales; family Moraxellaceae; genus Acinetobacter; species Acinetobacter sp. WC-743. Next base: position 97,935 of record NZ_AMFQ01000071.1, read on the forward strand.
AGTGCCTGATTTTATATAAATACCAATCCATATGGTCATTGTTTGATTGGCTATTGGATTTTTTAGGTATATTCGCTTTTGTTCCAGTTGCTCTAATCTGCTGTCTTAATGGCTCTGAATCGTAACCTTTATCTGCACATACAACCTCTACCTCATTTAAATCGAGTTTTGAAATTAAATCAGGTGCGACCTTAACATCATGTGTGGTTCCATCAGTAATAATGAAATCTATAGGATTCCCATTTGAATCTACAACTAAATGTATTTTGGAGGAGTTTCCTCCTGCACTTTTAGAGATTGCCTGATCAGCAATACCCGCAGAATGTTGATGAGCACGAATATGGGAACCATCGATGAATAGCCATTCCATATCGGTATTCAGTGATAATAATTTGAATATAGTGAGTAACTTACCACTACTTGACCAGCGATTAAAACGTTTAAAAATAGAGTTCGGTTGTCCAAA
>NZ_AMFQ01000072.1:0-582 GCF_000335555.1 Acinetobacter sp. WC-743
GAATAACATGAAACAAGCACTTACAGATGCTGCCAATATATGTTGTTGTGATTTCATTATTTAGTGCTCCCCTGCCAAGATTTGAATGCCTGTGGTGTTTACACCGCCTTGGTATATCTCAAGATCAACTTTATTGAATCCTTGTTGTGTTTCAGGCAAATAGCGTGGTCGTTTAAACTGGGTTGCTTGTAAATCGGTTGTCGGGGTTAATTGATAAATATCCGCTGTTGTCATGGCATTTGTATTTACAAGTTGATAATTATGAGCATCTATACCTCCCAAGCTAATCCCTTGAATCGTCACTTGTTTTGCTTTACCTACTTTATTATCACTAAATTGCCCTGTTGCTGTTGCAACCATTAATTTATCTCCCTCGACCATGCCCGAGAATTTTGCTGAGCTTGTATTCAATATCGCATGAGTTGTTGCATCATAGAGACGATTATTGGCAGTAATTCCAGTCACTTGATTAATTTTGGCCTTCGCAATATCCAAGGCACCATCAACAAATGTTAAGTCATAGTTTTTATCGACACCATTGGCTTTGTTCGTATAACTGCCTGCATCTTTAGCAGAAACAGT
>NZ_AMFQ01000073.1:0-2235 GCF_000335555.1 Acinetobacter sp. WC-743
CCAATTCAATTAAATTCTGTGTGAGTTGGTGTATCTCTTCATATTCTTGAGGTGTTACCACACCATCTTCATAAGCGTCATAAACAACCTTGTTTGCTTTGCCTGACTTGATGTTGTGCTGCATCATTGCTTCAAAAATAGAAAGCTCATGGTGTTTACTTCGATCACACTCAACAGGCAGCAATGCATAACCAAGCTCATGCGCCCAAATTTTTAATAAAGCTGGGTTTTGCGTGTAATACAGAATTGCTTCTAATTTTTTGATGCTTGGTAAGTGATTCGGCATATTAATATTTGCGTAATTGCAAACTGTGTTATGCGAATCCCCTATTACTTGGGCAATGTCTTTAGGAGTAAAACCTGGTGTCTTACTTATCATTTGCCAAATAGCGTTTTGGGCTTCACGGCTTAAATTGATTTCCATATGTGAATCCTTTTAATCATTCACGTTTAATTTTTATGAACAAAAATAGATACTTTGTTCATGGTGGTTCCTAAGCGACATTTGTAGATTGTTTATGCTGATTCCATAAAGCCTCTAGATTTCTACCTAGATCATATGAAAGACGTTTTCCGCAAGCTCCTCGCTCTAAGTCACTTACATAGTTTTGCGAACAACCAATTTCAGTGGCGATCTTTGCCTGTGTTAATCCTTGGTCTTTAAGATCAGAAATCATTTTTTGCCATTGATTCATGTGAGCCTCCGATATTTTTATTAAATATATAGGTTTTCCGATATTTATACAATAGCCAAACCGATTGAAATATGTATCAGAATTCCGATAAAGCAAGTTGAGATTTATCTATGAGTACTTTGGGTGAAAATTTAAAGAAATTGCGTAAGGCAAAAAAAATGACCCAGAAGGAATTAGCGCAAAAGTCTGGAGTTAAACAATCGGTAATTTCTGAACTAGAAACTGGCACTGCTAAATCAACAGGTTCAATTCTTGAGCTAGCTAGCGCATTAGGCATTACCGCTGAAGAGCTTAAAAAAGGTGTAGTTAGTGAATTTGACAATAACGTTGTACCCATTAGTTCGAGATTAATCCCTGTTTTGTCATGGGTTCAAGCTGGATCAATGACATCTATAGAGGAAATAAATCCATTAGATATTTCTGAGTGGTTACCACCTTTAAGCGCTGATGATCCTGATGGTTGTTTTTATCTAAAAGTAGTTGGTATTAGTAATTCACCCACTTACATAGAGGGTGACTGTATTTTAGTAAATCCAAAATTTCAGGTATGCGATTTGATTTCTGGAGATTTGATAGTTGTAAGAAATAACAGTGATGCAACTTTTAAAAAACTTGTCATTGAGAGTGATGAGCGTAAGTATTTACAGGCTCTTAATCCAAACTTCCACCCTAATATTATTGAATTTGAAGATGGAATGGTGTTGGTAGGTTTGGTGATTGATGCATTTAGACCGCTTGGTGGTTCTCGCCCAAAACGAATGAGAAAAAGTTAATTTTGTATAATTTAAAGAAAAGAGAACACTATGATCGCAACACTGAATAAATCTAAAACTGCGCTAACAATTAATCGCCAAGATTTTAAATTGGCTTTATCTAAAATTGGTGCAGGTATTGATAAACAAATCGCCTCATTAAAAAAAGCCAAGCAAAGTTATGATCCTGCTGATATTGCTCGAGAAGTGATAGATGAAGCTAATATCTTTGAAATGATTATTGAAGGGTTTAACGAAGCTGAGGAAACCAATTTAAAACTTACGGACATAACCAATATCGATGCTGCTCAAGAGTGGATAGATGAATTTTTAGAAAATTATTCAAAAGTATAAGTTCTATAAGTAAATTTCAATCTAAACAATGAAATAGGCCCATATAATGAAAGATATAATTTTTAAAAACTTTGAAGAGGCTGGACAAACTGTTTTAAAATTTTTATCTCAGAAATTTGGATTTAATTTATGGATGATCACTCGTACTGAAGGAGATAATTGGATCGTTCTTCAATGTGAAGATAAGGGCTATAATGTTATTCCTGGACAAGTTTTTTCATGGGCGGATTCATTTTGCTCCCACATGGTTTTAGGAAAAGCTCCTAAAATAGCTCCTCGTTCAGATGAAATCCCCTTATATTTAAATGCCCCAATAGCAAAAAAAATTGATATTAAAGCGTATATTGATGTGTGCTGAGAAAACAGGAGGTTTTAACTTGGTAAACTATAGACACTCATCAGGAGTTTACCATGAGCAAGAAACAGAAGACTTA
>NZ_AMFQ01000074.1:0-35583 GCF_000335555.1 Acinetobacter sp. WC-743
GTGGCTATCCCTCTAAATTGCTTTAACCTACAAAACATATTTTCTACTAAGTGCCTGATTTTATATAAATACCAATCCATATGGTCATTGTTTGATTGGCTATTGGTTTTTTAGGTATATTGCTTTTGTTCCAGTTGCTCTAATCTGCTGTCTTAATGGCTCTGAATCGTAGCCTTTATCTGCACATACAATCTCTGCCTCATTTAAATGAGTTTTGAAATTAAATCAGGTGCGACTTAACATCATGTGTGTTCCATCAGTAATAATGAAATCAATAGGATTCCCATTTGAATCTACAACTAAATGTATTTTGGAGGAGTTTCCTCCTGCACTTTTAGAGATTGCCTGATCAGCAATACCCGCAGAATGTTGATGAGCACGAATATGGGAACCATCGATGAATAGCCATTCCATATCGGTATTCAGTGATAATAATTTGAATATAGTGAGTAACTTACCACTACTTGACCAGCGATTAAAACGTTTAAAAATAGAGTTCGGTTGTCCAAAGCAAGTGGGTATGTCACGCCAAGGACATCCAGTTCTTATCCTATAAAGAATCGCTTCAATAAAATTTCTTAAATTTGAGTTGAGATGAATGGATAAATTACGCAAAATAGCTTTCAACTTTTGCCAGTGTTGATCTGTTAACATGGTACGAGGCATAGCGAATAGTAAAATTGGGTTTGGCGATTTAATTTTACTACTTCGCTATTTTTTAATCTAAAAGTGTCAACACACCCTATTTATTTTCATATACATGATCATGCTATACTACTGACGTACAAAGTTTTTACTTATTTTCCTCCATCTTTGTCTGATTCGACACTTCTTTTGATGGAACTGCCTTGCTTTGTCACAACAATAACCACAGATAAGATTTTACTACAGGCATAAATTTCCCATGTTAGAGTTTACTTTTTTAGGGACATCTTCAGGTGTACCTACATTAACACGCAATGTTTCAGGCTTAGCCATTCATTATGGCAAAACTAAAGATTGGATTCTTGTCGATGCCGGTGAAGGAACACAGCATAGAGTTCAACAAGCCAAACTATCCTTACAGCACTTAAAAGCAATTTGCATTACTCATGTTCACGGCGATCATTGTTATGGCTTGATGGGCTTGCTCGCAAGTGCAGGCATGAACGGACGTAAAGATCCTATCACCATCATTGCACCTAAAGAGATTCAAGACTGGTTGGAAGCAACTCGTCATTTAACTGAGTTGTTTCTACCCTACCCGCTTCATTTTATTAACTCCCATACATTCAATAGCAGTTTTGAATTGGATGAAAAACTTTCGATTGAGGTTCACTCTTTACATCATCGTGTACCTAGTTATGCTTATGCTTTTAAAGCAACATCATTTCAGCGCAAACTGGATCATCAACGATTAGTTCAATTAGAAATTCCGAAAGGTAAGCTTTGGGGCGATTTGCAACAAGGACTGACTATTGAGTGGAATGGACAACTTCTTCATGGAAAAGATTTTGTAATTGAAAATACACAGCATGTATCTGCAATTGTCAGTGGAGATAACGACCAGCCTGAATTATTGAAAGATGCTTGTAAAAATGCGGCGCTGTTAATTCATGAAACCACCTACACACAAGCGGTATTAGATAAAGTTGGTTCTGGTCCAATGCACAGCTCTGCAAAAATAGTCGCAGAATTTGCGCAAATGATGAGCTTACCGAATTTGATTGCCACGCATCTCAGTGCGCGTTATCACGATGCTGATGGTGTTCAAAAAATTCATGATGAAATTGCAGAGTATTATCATGGTCATTTTTATATTGCTGATGATTTCCATCGCTATACACTCAGTGCGAGCGGCGAACTCACGCTTATTAAATAACTTTAGCCTTGGGGAAAGTGATTTTCCCAAGACTTCTTTAACGCTATATTCGTTTTAAATATCCGCCTATAAAAGATAAATAGTTCAGATCAAAAACTTTTTAGAATTCCTATGTATCCTCTGGATTCTATTAAGCTTGTTATTTATTTTCATCATTGTTCTTGGTTTGATCAGCTATAGATAGGATTCATCAAGAATTCCAAGTTGTGTAAAAAAAAGCCACTAACCATAGTCAATCTGTTGAAAAATTCATACAGTAGAATATCATTTCTGTTGATCAATAAAATTAAAGCGATGAATATATTGTTCGATGATATAAGCCTTGCACTGCCACGCTTTAGCTCTAGAGTTTAAATTGTTTTGCGTAGGCGATACTTTACTTTTCAGAGATGAAAAGTAACAAAAATCTTCCGTTGAGCGAGGGGTACATCCTAATACCCCCGCTCAACATGGCGACATCCATGTCGCCTCGTGATAGCAAGACTGTTTATGATTCAAAAGTACAAAATAAATAAATCATCCAAATTACTTTTATGAATAATCAGACGGTTTGACTATATTTATTTACCGCATGATTTGTCTTGGCGATTTGATTGGATCATCTATTTAGAAAATATGCTACACCGCTCAAAATGAACTTTTTTCTCAAGTCTTTGCAATTTGGACTTTTCGACCCACTTTTTTATATATTTATATATTGCGCTGATACCACTATTTTTCTATAGGTGTTGGCTATCTTTTTTTATTTACACAACATTAGAGACTTTAATTTTTAATTATAGAAAAATAGAAATAAAGATAAAATCATATAAATAAAGATATTAAATTTATGTTCTAAACAATTAAAAAGTTGAAAATTAAATTTTATAAAACAATTTTATCTTATAAAAATCAAAAATTTAAAAATATATTTCACCTTAAAAAGCAAACTTGGCACACTCTCTGCAATATAACAATCAAGATATTAAAATTTACTTGAGGATGCTGTCATGGCGAACAAGACAATTTTTGCCTCGAAACAACAGGCAAAGCCAAAAACCATTGAATATAATGAAGCTGGTGGGCGTGCATATACATTAAAATCTCGTGCCGCATTAGCACAACTCACAGCGACAGGTACGCTGAATCAGACTTTTTATCAAAATGCACAAGTACAACTTGATCATATTCTCAACCTCGCACTTGAAGTAGAGCCTGCATTTGTTGCTAAAACTGCAATTTATGCACGTCAAAAAGCACAGATGAAAGATACACTTGTCGTATTATTGGCATTGCTGTCTGAGCTAGATACGGAACTCTTTAAGCAAATCTTTCCATTAATTATTGATAATGGAAAACAGCTTAGAAATTTTGTACAAATCATGCGTTCAGGAATGATCGGACGTAAGTCTTTAGGTTCATTACCAAAACGTCTGGTAAACGAATGGATTCTCTCTGCATCTGTTCAACAATTGCTTGCTGCCAATGTTGGTAACAGCCCTTCGCTTGCTGATGTACTAAAAATGACGCATCCAAAACCCAAGACTGTTGAACAAGATGCATTTTTTGCTTATGTATTGGGTAAAGAATATCAGTTTGAACACCTCCCTGCCCAAGTACAGGCATTGGAAAAGTTTCGATCAGGTGTAAGCACAGAATTGCCCAAAGTACCTATGCAACTTTTAACCCATCTGAATCTTACTACACAGCAGTGGGCAGAAATTGCCTGTCATGGTTCTTGGCAAATGCTTCGTATGAACTTAAATACGTTCTTACGTCACGATGTCTTCAAAATCAAAGGAATGACTAAAATCATTGCTGATAAATTGATGGATGAACAAGCGATTAAAAAAAGTCGTGTATTCCCCTATCAATTGATGATGGCATGGTCTGCACTTGCTGAAGGTATGCCACCTGAAATTGCCAAAGCATTAAAGTTTGCGGTGCAATGTTCAATTTCAAATGTACCTAAACTCCAAGGTAATGTTGTGATTGCGATTGATGTTTCTGGTTCGATGTCAAGTTCCATCACTGGTTACCGTCAGGGAGCAACCTCACAATTGCGTTGTGTGGATGTAGCAGCATTATTTGCGAGTGCATTTAAATATGTAAATCCAAATATTCGCTTGATGGCTTTTGATACTGAAGTACGTCAGTTATCCAATTTAAGCAAAGTGCAAGAATATTTGAAAAGAAAAAATCTGATGAAACAGCCAAATTTAGAAATTGATATTTTTGCTCTGGCAAAAAAATTTGCCAATATGTGTGGTGGAGGAACGGATTGTTCTAAGCCATTAGCACTATTGGTCAAAGAAAATGCCAAAGTCGATATGGTGATTTATTTCTCGGACAATGAATCTTGGGCAGATCAAATCCCAAGAGCGCATCGCCAAACAGGGATGATGCATTATTGGAAACAGTTAAAACAACTTAATCCTGATGCAAAACTGGTATGTGTTGATTTACAACCTTATGCGACAACTCAACTCCCCGAGCAAAAAGATGTCATGAACATTGGTGGGTTTTCAGATAACGTATTTAAATTGATTGAAAGCTTTGCCAATAATGAAATGCATGTAAATCATTGGATAAGTGAAATCGAAAACATAGACTTAACGCAAATTCAGTCACATGTTAGCTGAGTTTGCTCCCTCATTTAACATCTTGTATTCAAGTCTCTGCATCAAATGATGTAACTTGAGGCAATGATGTTAGATAAAAAGCACAAATGCCATAGGAACTACATTTTTCCAGAATGAAGTGTTTCTATATAAAGTTGTTGTGCTGAGTAAAACTGTTGCCAAATGCAGATAGAACTACATTACTTTGAATAATTGATGTTTTATCGAAAACTTGTTGGCAATATTTAATGCATAAAATGCGTTGAGGACTACATCTTTAATGCGTAGGTCGATGGTTCAAATCCATCCTTTTCATTCTTAGCTAAGATTGAAAAGTAGCTCAGCTGGATAGAGCAACGAAACGTCTTCAACATTTTGTTTATGCAATGCGGTAACAATGATTCAAGTACATCAAATGCAATGAGGACTACATTACTCGTTTGTCGGTGTTTCGATACCACCCTGTGTGGCAACACACAGTAGCTCAGTCGGTAGAGCCACGATCGTCCTCAACTCCTTGTTGATGTATACTTGGTCATCATGAATCATGTTGTAATTAAGCAATTACAAATGCAGATCGGATTACATGGTAACGCTTTTGCGCAGGGTTCAAGTCCCGATCGTGATGACTCACGAAAATCTGATCAAAATTTGTTGTGATTGCGTTTTTTTAACGTAAGTTCAAACTAACGACATCTTCAAATGATTGAAAAATAATGTTCTTAGCGGAGTCTTACTGCGCTTTTTTCTTTCTTTGGATCATACTGTCTCAGATAGTTACGGATAACACATCCAAGTATTTTATTTTACTAAAAGTTTTATCGAATGTAGGTAAACCTCATACAGATGAAACTGCATCAAGCCCGTGTTTTAAGAATATCGCTTGTGAATTGATCGACGATTTGCTAGTTTAATCGTTCAATTTAAAACCAGAGACAGGTGTCAGTCTTTAAAACGCAAAACATGTCTATTAAAGTCCTCGTGAAAGACAGCAATCTCGATCTTGCTTTAGAGAAACTAAGAGTTAAAAAATACTATTTAGAAACCAACCACTGGTATAAGAAATGCCAGAATTATCATGAAAAACCGCCAAGTAAAAGTCGTAAAAAAAACGAACTGAAACTTTTACATGGGCATAGCCAAATCCTAGAAGATGATCCTCTCTCACTCAGGTTAAAAATCCATATCGAAGAACATTATCAACCCACTGATGATCATACGGTATGGGATATGAGCAAATATTAAGAATCACAGATTTCATCAAACTCAACTTGGGAGAAAAAATTCTCCCAAGCTAGATTTCATACTATACTCTGCACATGATAGATACCCTGAATAATAACAATGCGTGCTTGGTTTGCTTTCCTCTTATTCCCTTTACTCATTTTTGTATTTTTATTTTTCTTCTATGTCATTTTTTTGCTTTCACTCACTTTGGGTTGCGGCTTCCATCAAGAGAACATCCCAACCTGCTCAAAAATTTATTATTTTTCAATTATATCAATCTTTCCAATTGCAATTTGGTTCGGCTATTTTACCACTAAATTTGCACCACATTGTGGAAGATATTTGCTGAGTAGTATTTATAACCTAATGTTTTCAACTACTTTATTTGCATATTTACAAGGCTCTAAAATAAACCTGATCTTTTCTATTGGTTTTAGCCTACTTTTCTTATTATGTTTAGGCATTGGTTGTTTTATATTTTATTTAAAATATAAAAATAGATAGATTACTATCTAAAATAATATTTAAATTTGCATAATTTTTTTTAAAATATGTATTTAAAGAAAAATTTAAATACATTTATTAATTAAATATCAATATCTTATAAAATAAAATCAATAAAAAAAACAAAGTTGGCACACTCTCTGCAATATATAGAGCATACATCATGAGATGTATATAAATATCACCTGCCTGCAACCGCTTGGCAGGCAGGTTTTGCAAAGGATAAAAGCAATGACTATGTCAGTATCAGGACAAATTGAAAAACAAGCATCCAATGAGCGTGCTTATAATATTATTCAGGATAAAAAAGGTGTCCCTATAAAAATGTGGACCAAAGATGTGCCTGTCGATGAGAAATCAAAAGAACAATTATTAAAGACAGCGCAAATGCCATTTATTTATAAATGGATGGCAGTGATGCCAGATGTACATGTCGGAATCGGAGCAACAATTGGGAGTGTTATTCCAACCAAAGGTGCAATTATTCCCGCTGCTGTTGGTGTAGATATTGGTTGTGGGATGATGGCAGCACGTACCTCGCTTACTGCATCAGACTTACCCAATAATTTACATGCACTGCGTACCGAGCTTGAACGCTTGATCCCACATGGAATGACCAAAGGTCGTGGTCGCCGAGATCGTGGGTCTTGGGATACACCAACAGCGCGAGTAGACCAAGCTTGGGCTGAGTTAGTGGCGGATTTTGAATACATTTGTGCGAAGCATCCACGTTTAAAAAATACCAATAACCATAAACAGTTAGGTACTTTGGGAACTGGGAATCACTTTGTTGAAATCTGTTTAGACGAACATCAACAGGTGTGGATCATGCTACACTCAGGCTCTCGCGGTGTAGGAAATGCAATCGGTAATCACTTTATCGAACTGGCGCGTAAAGATATGCAAAAGCATTTTATTAACTTGCCTGATAAAGATTTAGCTTACTTGGTAGAAGGTACGGAGCATTTTGACGATTATTGGTTTGCGGTTGGATGGGCACAACGTTTTGCCATGAAAAACCGTGAGTTAATGATGGAAGCGGCTGTGCAAGCTTTGCGTATCATTATAAATAAACCCTTTAATGCTAAGGTTGAGGCGGTTAATTGTCATCATAATTATGTGGATAAAGAGGAACACTTTGGTCAGGAAGTGCTGGTAACACGTAAAGGTGCTGTACGTGCCCGTTTGGGTGAGTATGGGATTATTCCAGGTTCAATGGGTGCGAAGTCATTTATTGTCAAAGGTAAGGGAAATCAGGAATCTTTCTGCTCATGTTCACATGGTGCTGGTCGTGTACATAGCCGTACTGCAGCGAAAAAGTTGTTTACTGTAGAAGATCAGATTGAACAGACCCAAGGTGTAGAATGCCGTAAAGATGCAGCCGTGATTGATGAGATTCCATCGGCATATAAGCCAATTGAAGATGTGATGAAAGCACAAAGCGATTTGGTTGAAGTGGTTTACACTTTAAGTCAGGTTGTTTGTGTAAAGGGTTAGTATCATGATGACCACATTAGAAAAATACCAAAGCTTAGAAGACATTATAAGGTTTGCCGAATCAATCCACGTTGATACATTACGTCAGCAAACCTTATATGAAATTGTGGTGTTAAATATCAATTAAAGATATAGGAAAAATAAAATGAAACTTGCAGAAGCACTCTTATTACGAAGCGATCAACAAAAGAAACTCGCTTCATTGAAACAACGTATCAATGCAAATGTATTGGTACAAGACGGTGATGAGCCATCGGAAGATCCAAACGAGTTATTAAAGCAAGTATTTGCATTAACTCAAGAATCTCAAAAACTTGTTTATGCCATTCATCAAACCAATGCTTTGGCAAAATTAACGGATGGTCGTTCATTATTGGCTTTACTGACTCAACGTGATGAGCTTGTGGAGCGCCATAAAATTTTAACGTCTGCTATCAGCAACACTCAACGTGAACCAGATCGCTATAGTGCACGTGAAATCAAATGGCATAAGGTAATTCCAGTATCATCCTTGCAAAAACAATCCGATGATATCAGTGCTAAATTACGTGATTTAAATGTATTAATACAAGCCACAAACTGGCAAGTTGATTTACTGGACGTTTAAAGCGATCATTTAAAAGCTTTGATCAGCTTTAGCCGATCAGATTTGGAATATATTGGGCGAGTACAAGATCTAAGGCTGTATAGATTGAAATAAAAGTCAGCATCATTTTTGGGTAATGACAGCGAAGCGGATTTAGGGCGGAAACGAACCAATCAATCCATCACTAAGCATCATTTAAACCTTTGTGAATCAAAGTGACTATTTATAATAGCATTACCACGTACTGACAATATATTTCACTTTTTCTCAAATGATTCGTCATTTGAGATCACCCGAACATACTGGGCGAGTGCAAGATCCCCTACCTCCACAACACAGGATTGAAAATAGTGTAGTGGCTTGATGAGCGAGCGGGTTAGCTTAAAACCATAAGCACAAATCAACCCATCACTACAAACAAGGCAAACCTTTGTGAAAGCAAAGTCACAATGCACCTAGCATTACCATGTACTGACAGTATGTTCACCTTTTTTTGGAGTTTGAATGAATTACCCCTGTTCTTATTGTCATCATGACACTCGAGATCAGCCTCGGGTAATTTTGACTATGAAATTTGTCCCGTTTGTCTTTGGGAATATGACTGTGTAGAAAATAATGATGCAAATTCAAAAGTGGAGCGAATGCGATCTCTTTAGCTGAGGCACAGTATAACGATCCATAATATGGTGTAAATGAATTACATTTTATAAAACATGTCCGAAAACCAAATGATTTAGCAAGAAATGATGAAATAGAAAATGAACACATTAGTAAAAAATAAAACCATCCAAATAGATGGCTCACTGGGCGAAGGCGGCGGGCAAATTTTAAGAACTGCGCTTTCCCTATCTATGCTAACAGGTATTCCTTTTGAGCTTATCAATATCCGTGCAGGTCGAAAGAAACCTGGCTTAATGCGTCAGCATTTGGTTTGCGTGCAAGCTTCTCAACATATCAGTCATGCAATTGTTGAAGGTGCTGAGTTAAATTCACAAAAATTGTATTTTCAACCTCAACAGGTTCAGCCAGGAAAATATGATTTTCATATCGGTTCCGCAGGTAGCACAATTTTGGTTTTGCAAACACTCCTTCCTGCACTCATGATGCAACCAGAAGTAAGTCAATTGAGTATTCACGGCGGAACACATAACCCTTTGGCACCCACAGCAGATTTTATTCAACATTGTTTCCTGCCTTTTATTCAAAAGCTTGGCATAGAAGTTGATTTTAAATGCGAACGCGCTGGCTTTTTTCCGATTGGTGCAGGTCAAATCAATATCACCATTCATCCATGGAACAATAAACTTGAGCAATCTATTTTAACCAAGGGTAAATTACTGGAAATACATGGTTTTGCAGCAGCCTTAAACATCCAACAAGATATTGCAGATCGAGAGTTAGATGTCTTGAATAATAAACTTGGTTTAAATCAACGTAAACGTATTAATTTTCAAGGGATCAGCCAAGGCAACACTGCATTTGTTATCTTAAATTATGAACACCATCAGCAAGTCTTTTCAGCTTTAGGTGAAAAGAAAAAATGTGCTGAAAAAGTGGCACATGATTTAGCCAAAGAGGTGAAAGCCTATTTGAACTCACATGCTGTGGTTGATGAATATTTAGCCGACCAACTTTTATTACCTTTGGCTTTAGGCAAAGGTGGTGAATTTACAGCACAAGTATTGAGCGATCACACTAAAACCCAAGCTGAAATGATTCAAAAATTTTTAGACTGTGATATTCAGATCGAAGCATTAAACGATATTTTTAAGATCCGTGTGGTGACTTAATCTTTGCCTTATGATGGCTTAACCATTAAATTGCCCACCCTTTTAATCACTTATCCTAATGTGCCAATTCATATTAATTTTCATGTTTATTGGCACATTATGTAAATATTTATTATGACTATCCATTATATAATCAATACCTTAGATCAATGTATTTTTAAATTGAACTAAAATATTCAAATAAAGGATAAGGGAAATGAAGAAAGTTTTATTTGGGGCAATGTGTATGGTGCTTTTTACATCTTCAGCTTTTGCAGAGGATATCACAGGGACTTGGCGTTATATTGACGACAAAACAGGCGAAGCCAAAGGTTTGGTTAAAATCGAAAAACAAAGTAATGGAACTTATGCAGGAACAGCTTTAAAAGCAACACCACGTCCAGGCTATACACCTAAAGAATTTTGTACCAATTGCCCTGCCCCTTATACCAATAAACCGATCATTGGTTTACAAGTAATCTCTGGCTTAAAAACAGATGATCATGTGAATTACACCGATGGAAAAATCATTGATCCTGTTTCTGGAAAAATCTACCGCCTAAAAGGCAAGATCAGCCCGAATGGTAAAAAATTATTTCTTCGTGGTTATTTAGGTATTTCAGTCGTAGGTCGTAGCCAAACTTGGTTACGTGTAGAGTAATTTAACCTTTTCATTAAGACAGCTTATATAAGCTGTCTTTTTTATTTCACCCCAATAATAACGCTGAACACTTAGATTTAACTGTCTAAAGCAAGTTGATATAAAAAATCCAAATGGGTGGGAGCATCCCCCTTATCCAAATTCAAATCACTGGCACGACCACCTAATCGAAGTGCAGGCAGATAACAATACATTTGATCATGCGCTAATTTTCCATATTTTTCTTGTGCTTGGCTCAGCGCTGATTTTTCTAAAAACTGCTCTATGATTTCATCATCACACAACCATTCATTAAAAAAGTCATTCAATGACCAAACCGTTACTCCAATATCAGAATTGTGTGGATCCATAAATGAAATATCTTCATCGCCTGCATCGCTTAGACGCCGATAGTAGAACACTATTCCAAAAGCAGATATTGCAATAGGCAACCGCGTCATATCAAGTTCATCTTTCATTAACCATGACCACAATACGTCCTGATAACGTTCAGGATCAATGATCTGAATTAGACCATTCCCATAGAAACCAAAACCATGCTCACGCCAGAGCTCAAGCAAAGCATCTGGTAAATAAGATTGATATTTTTTAATAATTTCAATGTTGACTGTATTGCCCACCTGATCTACAGGAAACTTATCAATAAATGATTGTAATTGCATTGTTATTCTCAAACCTAAATTGCTTAACCAAGGCTCAAGCTTAGCCTTTCCACTCAAAACCACTAAAGGCATTATCTTGTTTTAAAGAATTTTCCACAGCATTTGCCAATTGCTTAATCATGCTTTGAGTGGCTATTTTTTTAAACCACACCTGCTCCTCATCTGCATGTGCAGAAATTTCACAGGTCAACAAACCTTGATCATTTAAACGACAATTCACACCTAAACCTATCGGATGATTTTCCACACTCACTGCCAAATCTTCATGAGAAGATGTCGTTTCCGCCTTAAAACCATATTGAGAAAGTTGTTTTAACAATAAATCCGTTACATACGCCTGAGTAACATGGCATGCATTTTGACCATAACCATTGCTTTTAACATGATTTTCGCAGTTTGCAGTAAATTGTAATGTTCTCATTGCTTCATCCAAAAGGCTTTATAGTTGTATGGTTTTAGAATAAGCAATATAAACAAAACAGCCAAGCTTTTGCTTGGCTGTTTTCAATTAATTATACAAATATTAGACAAGTATTATCGAGACACAATTCCGCTTTATTCAGAAACTTGAATCTCAAGTCCAGCCTGATTCGAAAGCTGAGTGAATGTAGGGAAACTAGTGGCAACAGTTTCAGTTCCCACAATTTTAATCTCACCAGAATTACGTAAACCAGCCATTGAGAAACTCATTGCAATACGATGATCATGATGTGATTCAATTTCACCACCAGTGAAAATCGCAGACCAGTCTCCTGACTTACCTTTTCCTTCGATGATGATGCCATCATCTGTAGGCGTACAATCTATACCTAAAGTCTTTAAACCATCAGCCATCACTTGAATACGGTCAGATTCTTTGACTCTTAATTCAGCTGCACCTGTCAGAACAGTTTGCCCTTCAGCACATGCAGCAGCAATAAACAAAGATGGAAATTCATCAATCGCCAATGGCACTTGATCTTCAGGCATATGAATACCTTTCAATGTACGCGTACCACGAATACGAATATCCGCAATCGGCTCACCGCCAGCGATGCGTTCATTTTCAACAGTGAGGTCTGCACCCATTTGTTTAAGAATTTCAATCACACCTGTACGTGTTGGGTTAATCCCAACGGCTTCAAGCGTAACATCTGAACCCTCTGTAATCGCAGCACCCACCATAAAAAAGGCAGCAGAAGAAATATCTGAAGGAACTTGAATCTCAGTACCTACCAACTTTCCACCACCTTGCAGTGAAATACGATTTCCTTCTGTTTTTACTTCATAACCAAATGCACGCAACATACGTTCTGTATGGTCACGTGTTGGTTCTGGTTCAGTAACAGATGTTTCACCTTCAGCCCATAAACCCGCCAACAGAATTCCTGATTTCACCTGTGCAGAAGCCATAGGTAAATCGTAATGAATTCCTTTCAATGCTTGAGCACCCGTAATAGAAACAGGCGGTGTACCACGTTCGCCCGTAGTTTGAATCTGTGCGCCCATTTCACGCAAAGGCTTGGCTATACGCTCCATTGGACGTTTAGACAAAGAAGCATCACCCGTCATAACAGAGTCAAATTGTTGTGCAGACAACATTCCTGAGAGCAAACGCATTGAGGTGCCCGAGTTCCCCATATACAACGCTGTTTTAGGCGCTTTTAAGCCATTGATTCCCACACCATGAATGGTCACTTCACCATTTTTCGGACCTTCAATACTTACCCCCATATCACGGAACGCTTGAAGTGTTGCTAAAGCATCTTCACCTTCGAGAAAGCCCGTCACATGTGTAGTTCCTTCAGCAATCGCTCCAAACATGATGGAACGATGAGACACTGACTTGTCACCTGGTATGGTAAATTTACCCTTAAATGTCTTCTCACCCGGCAAAATGGTAAATTGTTGTGTCACCTTATTGTTCTCCATCAAAGGTTTATTGGCGAGCATATGATTGAAATGTTGGCGTGCCGCTTGTGCATGACCAAGCAATCCCATCAAGGCTTGTGAATTTTCATCTTCAATCAGTTGACGCAAAGTTGCGAGTTGCGCTTCAAATCCATCTACAGCTTTGAGTATGGCTTTTTTATTGGCAAAAAAAATGTCATGCCACATTTGTGGATCACTGGCTGCAATACGTGAGAAATCTCGAAATCCACCGGCTGCATAGCGGAAAATATCTAAATTATCTTCACGGTTTGCAAGCTGTTCAACCAGATTAAATGCCATCAAATGCGGTAAATGACTGGTATGTGCCAAAACCTCATCATGCTTTTCAACATCCATACAAATCACTTCAGCTTTAGCTGCCTGCCAAAGTTGAATCAGCTTTTCAACAGCCCATTCCGCACTACTCGGTAATGGCGTTAAAATCACTTTGTGATTGGCAAATAAATCCACCTTACCTGCATGAACACCCGTATGTTCAGCACCAGCAATAGGATGTCCGGGTACAAAACCGACCGGAATATTCTGACCATATACCGCATGTGCAGCTTCGACCACATTGCCTTTGGTACTGCCTACATCGGTAATAATCGCATTTTCAGATAGATAAGGTTTTATTGTTTCGAGAATTTTTTGCGTTGCACGAACAGGCAAAGCCAAAACAATTAAATCTGCATCTCGAACTGCATCAACTGGATCACTAAAACCTTCAGAAATAATCCCTAAAGCTTTAGCATCTTCTAAGGTTTTTTTTGAACGTGTTGCAGCAACAACATTTTCTGCAAGATGTTCTGCTGCGATCACACGCGCCAAACTTGAGCCAATCAGCCCAAGTCCAATAAAAGCAACTTTTTTAAATAAAGGTTGTGACATGACGATTTTAAACTACCCTCTTCACAACAACTTTAAAGTACAGCGATTGGATAAGAACCCAGTACACGTACTTCTTTAACTAACGGGCGTATATCCTCAATCGCAGCTTTAACATTGTCTTGTTCCACATGACCCTCTAAGTCGATGAAGAATACATATGCCCATTTCTCAGGCAATGCTGGGCGGGTTTCAATACTGGTCAGACTAATATTGTGCTTGGCAAATGGTGCAAGAATTTCCAACAAAGCACCAGCACGATCATGTGCTGAAATTAACAATGACGTTTTATCATTACCGCTTTGTGGAACTTTCTCACGCCCAATCACCAAGAAACGTGTGGTATTTTCAGGATTATCTTCAATATTGCCGTGCAAGATTTCCAAGTCATAAATACTTGCAGCGACATCAGATGCAATTGCTGCCGAATGCCATTCATTACGAATACGACGAGCAGCTTCTGCATTAGAACTTAAGGCAACACGCTCCACACCTGGATAATGAGCATCAAGCCATTTACGACATTGTGCTAAGGTTTGTTGATGCGCATAAATTTGTTTAATGCTGTCCTTACGTGTATTTGATGAAATCAGGAATTGATGATGAATACGTAATTCAACCTCACCAATCACATTCAAATGTGATGCTTTAAAACAATCTAATGTATGGTTAACAACCCCTTCTGATGAGTTTTCAACGGGTACTAAACCATAGTGCGCACTTCCTGCTTCAACTTCACGGAATACTTCATCTATTGTTGGCAATGGGCGAACCACAGCATCTTGACCAAAATGTTTTAAGACTGCTGAGTGAGTATACGTTCCGACTGGACCCAAGAATGCAATACTTTGTGGTGCTTCAAGTGCTAAGCATGCCGACATAATTTCACGGAATAAACGAGCCATTGTTTGATCTGACAAGGGTCCTTCATTACGCTCCATAACTTTACGTAAAACTTGTGCCTCACGTTCTGGACGATAAAACAACGGATTCTCTTCTGATGCAAATTTTGCTTTAGCAACTGCTTCCGCCAGTTTTGCACGGCGATTGATGAGTTGTTGAATTTGTTGATCTACAGAATCAATATCTTCACGGATTTGAGCAAGATCTAGAGAAGTCGTTTTTTGATCATCGTTGATCATTGTTATATCGCCCTTTGAAAGTCAAGAATTACGAAAAGTCTAAGTTTTAGACCCAAAACAGTATAACAATAGTTCAGTTAAATTTGTTGAGCAATAACGCTTTTATCGATGATTCCGTTATTGCCACCACTTTGAATAAAATATCAGCAATGTATGAGTAAACTCCGCTATCCATTACTTACAAAGTAGCTATGGAATTTTAAGCATTGCCCACTATGATTAAAATTAAAAGCGGATTTCGAGACAAAGAAAATGAATAAAAAAATCGCTGTTCTCATCACCCATGATTTCGAAGATACGGAATATCATCATCCCGTAGAAGCTTTTCGTGCCGCAAGTCATTCTGTTCGAAATATAGAAAAATCCGCAGGCAACATTGTCTATAGCCAACAACGTAAATCTTCCGTCAGTATAGATTTAGGGATTGATGATATTTCAGTTAAAGATTTTGATGCCTTAATGATTCCAGGCGGGCAATCACCTTATCATTTAAAGAAAGATCCGCGTTTCATTGATTTTCTCCGCAGTTTTGCCAATGCACAAAAACCGATTTTTCTGTGTTGTTACAGCCCTCAACTCTTGATCGACGCACAGATTGCAATTGGTCGTCGTTTGACCTCGATTGATGAATTGATCAAAGAATTAAAAGATGCGGGCGCGGTTATTTTTGATCGTGAAGTTGTGAACGACAATAATCTTTATATTTCTTCACGTTCGACTTATGAACTGCCCATTTTTATCGATGAATGCTTAAATGTATTGAGGGTTTGATTGAATTTTTATTCACGATTCAGCATTAAACCAAAGATATATTTTAAGCTTTATATTCAAATTTAACCTGATAATTTCTTGTTATTGATTAAACAGATAAAGCAATTGAGAATAAAATTCTGTCGCCTAAGTAGATTTTTTCTTTGTTACGAATTTCTGCTTTAAGTGGGAGCAAATAACCTTCTGATTGCTTGTCTGGAAATATTGAAGTTTTCCATACTCTTTGCCCTACTGTCACAGTAACAGATATAAGACCCCAACTTTGCCTTTGAAGTAGATAGTTTTTTATTTCCATGGCTTGTTGTTTAGGAATAATCACATAGTGCCAGCCACCAGCACCAGAATAACGCTGAACTGTGGATTCAACTGAAAATTGTATTTCATTGTCAATCATTTAATTTTCTCTAAAATTTAAACTTTCCTCATGATTATATGTATTCCTTTTACACCCCTCTAAGAACAATCAATATGATTAGCTGATCCTAAATTCGATATAAAATTCTTGATAAAATATCATACTCAAAAACACATCCGTAACTGTTTGAGGCAGAACTACTTTTATAAAATTCTTATTTTTAATCGTTTAATTTAAACCACTTCAAGTCTGGATCACAAAAATAAAAACTGCACATGCTCCCTAAAAAGCATGAACAGTTTAGATATTCATTTTTCTTAAAAAAATTAACGACCGATGATTCCACGAGCGACGATTTCTTTCATAATCTCATTTGTTCCTCCATAAATACGTTGAATACGGGCATCTACAAAGAAACGAGAAATTGGATATTCCGTCATATAGCCATAACCACCAAAGAGTTGCAGCAAACTATCGATAATTTTCATTTGCATATCCGTACTGAAACTTTTCAACGCCGCCGCAGTTTCAACATCCAATTTATTTTCTTTATATAATGCTAAATTCTGATTATAAAATGCTGCAGTTGCCAATTCGTCAATTTTAGCTTGTGCTAAAACAAATCGAGTATTTTGAAAACTACCAATTTTCTGACCAAATGCTTGGCGCTCTTGCACATATTGAGTCGTTACATCAATTGCTCCACGAATCGCACCCAATGCTGTTGCAGCAATTGCAGTACGTTCACGAGGAAGTTCTTGCATCAAATAAGCAAAGCCTTGACCAGCATTGCCCAATAACTGGTTGGCAGGAACTTTCACATTATCAAAGAATAATTCCGAAGTATCTTGAGAGTGCAACCCAATTTTATCGAGATTGGTTCCCTTTTTAAAACCATCCAAGTGAGTATCGACCAATAACAATGAAACACCTTTGGCACGAGCTTGTGGATCTGTTTTTGCTGCCAACACAACCAAATCAGCATGTTGACCATTTGAAATGAAGGTTTTTGAACCATTCAATAAATAATGATCACCATTCAAAATAGCACTACTGCGCATACCCTGTAAGTCCGAACCTGCACCAGGTTCAGTCATCCCAATAGCACCGACGACCTCACCAGCGACCATTTTAGGCAACCAGTATTGTTTCTGTTCTTCATTGGCAATATGCAAAATATAAGGCGCTGCGATTTCAGAGTGACACGAGATTGCTGTAGATAATGCACCATAACCTGCACGCGCCGACTCTTCAACCAACATCAACGAGTATTCCGTTGGGACACCATAACCGCCATATTGCTCAGGAACATCGACACAAAGATAGCCATTTTCCCCCAATAATGACCACACTGATCGTGGCATCAAGCCTTCTTTTTCCCATTGCTCATAAAATGGAGCAACATGTTCTGCCATAAAGCGTTTGAAGTTATCACGAAAAAGTTCTAAATCTGCATCATATGCCAACATATTTATATTCCTTTCAACCTGAGTTTTTGATTTTATGATGTATAGCATCCTAATCATTTTTTTTAAGCTTGTCATGATCGCATGAGGTCATTTTTTTTTGGCACTTTTGCCAATCCATAAAGCTGCTTTATAAGACTTTGTTATAAAAAAAGAGCAATTGGTTGAAACCAACTGCTCTTTGGTGATATATCGAGATTTCGATCATTTGCTTATAGTCAAACCGCCTGATTATTCATACAATAGATTTGGATGATTCATTTATTTTGTACTTTTGAATCATAAACAGTCTTGCTATCACGAGGCGACATGGATGTCGCCATGTTGAGCGGGGGTATTAGGATGTACCCCTCGCTCAACGGAAGATTTTTGTTACTTTTCATCTCTGAAAAGTAAAGTATCACCTACGCAAAACAATTTAAACTTTAGAGCTAAAGCGTGGCATTGCTAGCTTTATATCATCAAACAATATATTGATCGCTTTAATTTTATTGATCAACAGAAATGATATTCTACTGTATGAATTTTTCAACAGATTGACTATAGATTAAAACAAACTCATCAGAACTTATTGTCTCTCAGCATCGGGAGTGAAGAATTCAATTTAGTCACTTCATTGAATAATTTCCCAACAAGGGATGGAATTAAGGCATCTGCCATTTGCGCTGCTTGTAAACCAAGTTTCTCACCCAATGTCGGTTTACGACGTGTTTGAATCACATAAACATCGTGTTGTGGGAGCAAACTCAGTAAATATTCATCCGAAGTCTGTAACTTATCGACCAAGTTCAAATCACGTGCATCTTCACCATACCAATGCTCGCCTGTGGCTACTTTTTCCACATTCAATTGCGGACGATATTTTTCAACAAAATGTTTAAATAATTGATGGGTTTGTTGTAGTTCTTCTTCAAATTTAGCTTTGCCTTCAGGTGTATTTTCACCAAACATTGTCACGGTACGTTTAAACTGCCCTGCGGTATATAGTTCAAAATCAACATGGTGCTCTTTTAACAGTCGATTAAAGTTAGGCACTTGCGCAACCACACCAATCGAACCCACTACAGCAAATGGCGCAGAAACAATTTCACTGGCAATACACGCCATCATATAACCGCCACTAGCAGCAACTTTGTCCACACAAATAGTCAAGTGAAAACCAGCATCACGTAAACGAACCAATTGTGCTGCTGCCAAGCCATAACCATGCACCATTCCACCTGGGCTTTCTAAACGCACGATTACTCGATCTCGCCCAGCTTTTGCTGTTGCTAAAATCAAGGTAATTTCTTCACGTAAGTTCTCTACAGCAGACGCTTGAACATCACCTTTAAAATCTAAAACATAGATTTTTTGATTATGCTTTTTACGTACACGTGCTTCTTTGACCAATTGTTGTGTCAACTGCAAAAGCTCAAGTTTAGATGCAGTTGATTGAGCAATTCTTTTTCTTTGTTCATTAATTCGTGCATTTAAATGACTAATACGAATTTCTGCGGGAACTTTAGGTAAATGAAATAACATAGAATTTATAATCTCGAATATCTGGATAAATGCTTTTCCATTAAGATGCGGACGGATTGAATAAATTTCAATACATATTTTGAAAAATTCGACAAATCTCTAGTCACTTTACGAGCCACTTATTGTTTTGCTAACACCGATTCAGGTTTAAAATACAGGTGTAAAAATTATAGATGTTTTCCAATTTGTTTAACGCAGATCAGCAATCCAAAATTTTAGTTATAAAACGTATATATTTTTTTTATAAAAAATTAACTACCTCCAAGATTAACGATACTTTTACTTAAAATAATCCACTTTTTATTAATCGTTTTTACGTCTAAATAAATGATGATTAATTCATAAAAATATAGTCATCAATGATACAAAACAGCTTTCAATGCTTTTTATATAACCTTATGCCAATCTTTGTAGGACAAATTCACAAAAAAAACATAGACATGATTTTTCCAACTACATCATACAAAAATAAAATACTAGGTATTTAATTTATTGATAATTTGATATTTATCACATTTTTTTATCTAAATAACATATTTGTTATTTTAATTTATTTATTTAAAATCAACACGTTAAAACGAGAATCACATTTTTTAATTTTATGGTTTTTTAATAATCATTTCTTTAGGAAATGTTGAATTTTATCAACATCAAGGATAAGGAATGAGTATGGATATCTCTTCACACGATGAACACCTACCACCTAAAAAGCAAAAGTTTTATCAAATCCTGTATGTTCAAGTCATTTTTGCAATCGTACTTGGTATCCTTTTAGGGCACTTTTGGCCTGATATTGGTGCGAGTTTAAAACCTTTAGGTGATGCCTTCATCAAATTGGTTAAAATGATTATTGCGCCGGTAATTTTTCTGACAGTGGTCACAGGAATTTCAGGCATGAAACATATGGGAACAGTAGGTCGTGTTACTGGTAAAGCGATGCTTTACTTCATAACATTTTCTACACTGGCATTAATTGTCGGTATGATTGTTGCCAATATTATTCAACCTGGACATGGTTTAAATATTGATCCAACAACATTAAAATCAGACAAAGTGGCTGAATACGCTGAGAAAGCACACGATGCGTCTATCGTTGATTTCTTAATGAATATCCTTCCTACCACCATCCTTAGCCCGCTAACCAGTGGTGACATTCTGCAAGTCCTTTTTGTTGCTGTACTATTTGGTTTGTCTCTTGCTGCGGTGGGTGAAAAAGGTCAGCCTATTGTTGATTTTTTAAATAACTTAACAGCACCAGTATTTCACTTGGTGGGAATGCTGATGAAATTTGCTCCGATTGGTGCATTCGGTGCTATGGCATTTACAATTGGTAAATATGGTATTGAAAGTATTGGTAATCTTTTACTTTTAATCATGACTTTCTACATTACTGCATTGTTGTTTATTCTGGTTATTTTAGGTGCTGTTGCACGCTATAATGGATTTAGAATTACAGACCTGATTCGTTATATCAAAGATGAATTGTGGCTGGTGCTTGGAACGAGTTCTTCTGAAGCAGCACTTCCATCGTTAATGCGTAAAATGGAAAAAGCTGGTTGTGAAAAATCTGTGGTAGGACTCGTAGTTCCAACAGGTTACTCATTCAATCTGGATGGTACCAATATCTATATGACGATGGCTGCCCTATTTATCGCACAGGCATGTAATATTGATTTGAGCATTCAAGATCAAATTCTTTTGTTACTTGTAGCAATGCTCAGCTCTAAAGGTGCTGCTGGTGTAACTGGCGCAGGTTTTATTACTTTGGCTGCAACACTTTCTGTCGTTCCTGCTGTGCCTGTTGCGGGTATGGCTTTAATCCTTGGTATTGACCGCTTTATGTCAGAGTGTCGCGCACTAACCAATTTAGTCGGTAATGCTTGCGCAACAATCGTTGTAGCGCGTTGGGACAATGCATTAGACAAAGATAAATTGGCTGCCGCATTCGCTCATCCACCAAAGTCACATTATGATGAAAAAGCAGTAGAACAACATCGTGAAGACCCAATGGACTAGTTAAAAATTGAGTATAAAAAAGAGCCATCAGGCTCTTTTTTTATTGATCTAAATCTAATGACCACACAATTGATTCGATTAAACTGCACCGATACAGATGCTTAAATCATACATCTCCCCCCAATATACTCATCTGATTTTGAAATCAGTCGGTGTACTAAATAAAAATATTCCTTTTTCATTAAATGATGATCATTCATGCCAATTAGATTGATTTATTTCCTTACTCAAACAGTCAGGATTGATCTATTTCACAGCATTATTTAATAGGTATTGATTATTCATCTGCGGATCAAAACAATATTTTTTAAATATAAAAAAGAGCCTTTCGGCTCTTTCATTTTAATACTTCGCTAAACTTAACCAAAACGACCTGTAATATAAGCTTCAGTCAATTGATGATCTGGTTGTGTAAATACTTTCTCTGTGGAATTCACTTCAATCAAATCACCCAAGTGGAAGTATGCAGTTCGATCAGATACACGCGCTGCCTGTTGCATTGAGTGGGTCACGATTGCAATGGTGTATTGAGTAGAAAGTTCAGAAATCAGCTCTTCAACTTTTGCAGTTGCAATTGGGTCCAAAGCTGAGCACGGCTCGTCCATTAAAATGACTTCAGGGCTTACAGCTATGGTACGTGCGATACACAAACGTTGTTGTTGACCACCAGAAAGACCCGTACCCGGTTGGCTTAGTCGATCTTTAACCTCATCCCACAGACCTGCTTTACGCAAACTGTTTTCAACAATTTCCTCTAAATCGTACTTATCTTTTGCCAAACCGTGTAGTTTTGGACCATAAGCAACATTATCAAAAATTGATTTCGGAAATGGATTTGGCTTTTGGAAAACCATACCGACTTGTGCACGTAACAGCACCACATCAAGATTTGGGTCATAGATATCTTGGTTATCTAAACGGACTTTACCCGTCACACGACAGCTATCAATCGTATCATTCATACGATTCAAAGTACGTAAAAATGTTGATTTACCACAACCTGATGGACCAATAAATGCAATCACTTCATTTTCATAAACTTGAAGATCAATACCTTTAATCGCTTCTGATTCACCATAGTAAACATGTACATCTTCAGCACTAAGTTTGACTGTCGTATTTTTTTCTTTCTTCGGTGTTGAAGATTCAAACTGAGAGACAAAAGATGTATTTGCTTGCTTTTGTTGATGCTCAGTGGATGTAAATTGAGATTGTTCAGAATTCACGGTTGTATCCTGTTTTAAGGAATTTTTAGTTTCTACAGTATTCATCTATTCTGCCCTCTTTTACCAACGAACTTCAAATTTCTTACGTAACCAAATTGCAAAGCTGTTTAAACCCACCATTAGTGCCAATAACACAATGATTGCAGCAGCTGTACGACCTTCAAAGAAGTTACGCAATTCATTACCTTGCCATAAGTAAACTTGAACAGGTAAAGCTGTAGATTGATCGAGTGGAGATACTGGAATATTCGCAACGAATGCACTCATACCAATTAACAGCAACGGTGCTGTTTCACCCAGTGCATGAGCAATACCAATAATCGCACCTGTCATAATTCCTGGTAATGCCAAAGGAAGTACATGATGAAATACGGTTTGCAAACGCGAAGCGCCTATACCAAGTGCCGCTTGGCGAATTGATGGGGGCACTGCTTTAAGTGAAGCACGTGTAGTAATAATGACCGTTGGTAAAGTCATTAAACTGAGCACCAAACCACCGACCAGCGGTGCTGATATAGGCAGATGCATCCAACCAATAAAGATCGCTGCACCCAGCAGACCAAATACAATCGATGGAACTGCTGCAAGGTTATTGATGTTGACTTCAATAATGTCTGTAATAAAGTTCTTTGGTGCAAATTCCTCTAGGTAAATCGCACTTGCAACACCCAATGGAATAGAAATCACAATCACAATCAACATCATGAATAATGAACCCATGAATGCACCCGCCAAACCAGCCGTTGCTGGTGAACTACGTGAATCTGGGTTGGTAAACATTTGCGTGTTGAACGTACGATTGATAATGCCTTTCGCAGCCAAATCATCTGAAAGCTTACGTACTTCAGGGCTTAACTGTTGCTGATCATCTGGTAATGAACGATCGATATGTCCTGCTAACCAAACATCAATGTTTGCGTCTGCAAGGAAATTTAATTCAACTTTTTTACCCACTAAAGATGGATCTTTAAACACCATATCACGAATACGATATGCTTCAGAGCTGGTATAAAGGCTAGAAAGGTCATCACGACGACTTTCAAGTGATGGATCTTTAGAAATAATGCCGTTTACAATCAAAGCATCCCAATCCACCATACCCATTTTAGTTTGCCAGTCTACATAGCGCTCTTGAAACACAGCTGGAGACTCGCCGACTTTTTGTGTTGGTTTTGGACCCGCATCAATCACAGTTGGATCAAAATAGACAGGTACGGTCATACTTGCTTGCCAAAATGCAGGAAGCCCCTTGTATAAGATACTTCCAAACAAAATCGCGACAAATGCCAGTCCCATAATCACGGCAGAAAAGCCAACAAAACGGAATGTCTTTTCTTTACGATGACGTTTTGATAATGAACTTGCGATTTTAGCTTTACGCTTTTCACGTAGTTCTGCGGCAACTTGAGGATCAAATACATTTTGATCCACTGGAGATGTATTTGATGTACTCATTCGTATTGCTCACGGTATTTACGCACAATGTAAAGTGCGACAATGTTTAGACACAATGTAATAGTGAATAGCGTCAGACCCAATGCAAAGGCAACCAATGCCTGTGGGCTTGCAAAGTCAGTATCGCCAGTTAACTGTTTTACAATCGTTACGGTTACCGTAGAAACAGCTTCAAGTGGATTGATATGTAGTAAAGGACTGTTTCCGGCCGCAAGTACAACAATCATGGTTTCACCAATAGCACGTGATACAGCAAGCAAGAATGCGCCAGTAATCCCCGGCAAAGCCGCAGGAAGTACCACTTGGCGTATTGTTTCAGACTTGGTCGCTCCCAAACCCAAAGAACCATCACGTAATGATCTAGGGACTTGAGTGATAATGTCATCAGAAAGTGAAGATACAAATGGGATAATCATGATTCCCATTGCAAAACCAGCAGTAAGTGCGCTGGTTGCATTGACTTCAATACCAATTGAATCACCAATTGATTTAAAGATTGGACCGATCACCATCATGGCAAATACACCATAAACGATGGTTGGGATACCTGCCAAAACCTCAATCGTTGGTTTAGCCCATGAACGGAATCTAGGTGATGCATACTCAGCGAGATAAATTGCAATCATTAAACCCAATGGAACAGCAACCAATAAAGCAATACCACTGACCATGAGTGTTCCCCATAGTAATGGCAGTAAACCATAACTACCTTCAGCATTTCCTGAAGTGCTAAAACCTGGATTCCACTCTGTACCAAAGAAGAAGTCAATTGGACTGACAAAATGGAAAAAGTGCATCGCTTCGCTGAACATCGACATCACGATTCCTACTGTAGTAAGAATTGCAACGCCAGAACATAAAATCAAAACTACGTTAATGGTTTTTTCAACTTCATTACGTGCACGGAATTGTTGGCTAATTCTTTTTCTTGCCCACACTAATCCCAAGATTGCTGCACAGACCACAACAGCAAATTTGGCAAAAGAACTGATTCTTTCAAACTTTGCTAATTGTTCTGCAGCGGCTACTTCATAGGCTGCAGGCGTATCTGTTACACCAAAACCAGAAGCAATTGCCTTGATGCGATCTACAAGTACATCTACTCCAGCTGTATCAAGAGATGCAGCAACATTTGCTGGAACATTCTTTAGAATTAAATGTTGCAAAACACTCGGTTCTACCAAATTCCAAACAATTAAAATTAAAAAAGCTGGGATTCCACACCACAACGCCACCAAAGAACCATAATAGCCTGGACGTGAATGTAAAACTGCAGTGTTATTTCCCTTACCTGCTAGGCTTCGGCTTTTTCGTAGCCCAATTTGATATGCGATAGCAATTAAAGCTAATAACACGCCAATGAGTAGCAGATTCATGTATTCTCCACCGTTTTTTCAATCTTAATTATTTGAAAAAACTCTGCTTAGCAATGAAAGCCGATGGTAGTCTCCCACCATCAGCTCCATGATTACGGTTTTATTATTTACCAGCTTTGAAACCAGCAAGTACTTTTGCACGCTCAGAGTCAGACAATGAGATCAAGCCAGCTTTGTCTAATTTAGAACCTTTACCAGATACTTTTTTGTTTAAGAAGTATTCAGTATATTCTTTTAAGCCTTTGATAGATTGTAAGTGTTCACCTTTAACATAAAAGTATAAAGGACGCGATACTGGGTAAGTACCATTAAGAACAGTTTGTTCTGAAGGGACTACATTGTTTACTGTCGCAACACGTAATTTATCTTTGTTTTGGTCATAGAAACCTAAACCAAATACACCTACTGCACTTGGAGATGTTTTTAAACGTGCTAGAGTTTCAGTATAGTCACCCGCGATTTCGATCACTTTACCGTCTTTACGGAAAGCAGAACATGCTTTTTTCTGAGCATCTTTATCTAACTTTTTGAAGTAATCGTAGCTTTCACAACCTGCTTCAACCATTTTCTCTTGGAATACTTCACGAGTACCGTGGTTAGATGCTGGAACCACTAAAGTAATGGGTTCGTTTGGAAGAGATTTATCAATTTGGTTCCAACGTGTATACGGATTTGGTACCAATTTACCATTTGATGGTAATTCAGCTGCTAAAGCTGCAAATACGTGTTGTGGACGTAACTTATAAGCTGCTTTGCTTGCATTTGATGCAAAAACGATACCATCATAACCAATTTTAATTTCTTGGATTTTATTTACGCCTGCTTTTTTACAAGCTGCAATTTCAGTATCTTTGATTTTACGAGAAGCATTCGCGATATCGATTGTATTATCGCCAACACCAGAACAGAACTGTTTAAGACCAGCAGAACTACCGCCTGAACCCACTACAGGTGCTTTAAATTGAGGGAAAGTATTACCAAATTCTTCAGCAACAATACTTGCATAAGGAAGTACAGTAGAAGAACCAGCGATTTGGATGGTATCACGAGCGTTTGCTGCCACTGCTGCCCCTGAAACTGCTAATGCAAGTGCGATATGGTTAATGCGCATTCTTTTCTCTCTTAAATAAACTGCAATTTGAAGTACGCCACTTCTTTTTGTGTTGTACTTTTCGGATAACTGCATTTTGATTTTAAAATATGACAAATAAGTTACAGCTTTATGACGCTTTTATGATAATTGATGATTCGCATTTGATTTTATTAAAAATCTTTAAAATTCAATATGTAATAAACTGTATTTTATTTTTATAAATTTAGAATAATGCCCTTCAAATTGTAATATTTCATGTGAATGTCACAAAACTTCTATTATCCCCCTATTGATACCGCGACATTTCATGTCGCAGTGAGCTTAATTTTTAATGTGATAAGGTTTAAAATTAATAAAAAAAAGAGCAACTAAAATGACTTCATTAAACCGAAAAGAATGGCATGAGACTTTTCTGAAAATGGTCGCTTCGGCAAGTATGATCACCTTCATTATCTATATGAGCTGTTTGATTATCTTCATATTATTGTCACAAATTAGTCAATATTTTATCGTTCAAAACATAGTGAGTAGCTTTAGTTTTATCAGCTTGTTTATCTTAACCATGCAAACATTACGTTCAATGTACCATGTCTATTATTTACCTTTAATGAATAGTTGTGCACATACTTATCAAAAATTAATTTTCTTTTGTAGTAGCTTTTCTATTGCTCTCATTGTATTAAGTTCTTTTTTCTTCAATTTTACCCAAATGTTAAAAACCTATTACAACTAGCATATTTTTGAACAACTGATTGTTTTTAACTTGATCTACTGTACTGTTCTAATTTTTGCAAATATTGATCGCAATAATTGAAATTTCTAAGAACACTGGATTCTTTTATATTCAAATCAATTCTAAACAGAAGATTTGTATATGAATAGTCGCACAGAATACTTGTTTCATTCCGAATTTCCTGTCCATATGACTTTTTCGCAACAGGATTGGTTGTTATTGGCACAGTATTGGTATCCAATTGCTTTAGCACGTGATATATCAGAACAACCTCAAGCTACCATGTTATTGGATATGCCTTTGGTCATCTACAAATTTAATCATGAGATTATTGTTGCAAAGGATGCCTGCCCACATCGAGGCGTACCGTTAAGTCTTGGTACACATGATGGTCAAGGGGTTGTTTGTCGTTATCATGGTTTACGCTTTGGTGAGAAAGGTAAATGCAATCGAATTCCTGCCCATCCAAACCATAAAATATCTGATCGTTTTCACTTGAGAACTTATCCAACCATTGAACGATATGGATTAATCTGGTGCTGTTTATTGGCAGATGAACAAGATAGCCCAAATATTCCCGATATGCCTTATTGGGATCAAGCAGAATATCAACAATTGGTTTGCCCTTGGATTGATTTAAAGTGTTTTGCGGGTAGACAATTGGAAGGATTTATTGACGTCGCTCATTTTGCTTGGGTTCATGCTGATACATTTGGAGATCCAGAGCATCCTGAGGTAGCTGACTATACAACTCAAGAAACCCATTATGGCTTCAGTGCTGATTATCTTAGTCATGTTGGACGTTATCCAATTGGCTTAGATCAATTCGGACAAGAAGGGTTTCAATGGTTACGTCATTTTGAGGTTCATTTACCATTTACAGCAACGCTCACAATACATTTTCCCAATGATTGCAAACAAGTCATCATGAATGCTGCCTCACCAATGACGGCACGAAGCACACGATTATTTGCCCCAATTTGTCGTAACTACGATAAAGATTTACCCATAGAAGAAGCCTATGAATACAACCTTAAGATTTTTGAAGAAGACCGCTTGATTGTTGAAACGCAGAAACCAGAATATTTACCTTTAGACCTGTCCATGGAAGCACACTTTCCTGCTGATCGCAGCTCAAGCATGTATAGAAAGCTGCTTAGAAAAGCTGGATTTAGTCAAATACTCGCTGCCTAGCTCAATTAAATATTAACTTTAAGAAAGAGGTCTTGATGACTTCTTTTAACTTTATATAAGTAGGTTTCACGATCCTTCATTTCTCGATTTAACGATAACGACGATTGAGAATGCTTAAATTTAATCCAAAAGCTTTTATTAAAATTGCACTCTTCTTTTAAACGATTAAAATGCATCTAACACAGATCCAATGAGGTGATAGAACATGCAACAAATGTGGTCAGACATCGATGCTTATATCGAATCACATTTAATTCCTGAAGATCCGATCCTCACACAAACATTAAAAAATACTGCGGATAAAGGCTTTCCAGACCATCTCGCTGTTGCTGCAAATCAAGGCATGCTGTTGCAAATGCTGATTCAAATGAACAAATGTAAACGTGTTTTAGAGTTAGGAACTTTTGCAGCATATAGCACCATGTGGTTAGCGCGTGCCTTACCTGAAGATGGTTATATTTTAACAATTGAAGGACGTGATACGCATGCAGCTTTAGGTCAAGAAAATATTGACCTCGCAAAACTTATACAAACTGTTGAATTAAAGTGTGGGCGTGCTGCTGATATTTTAAAGGCTTTGCCTGAAGATACCGCACCTTTTGACTTTATTTTTGTCGATGCAGATAAACAAAGTTATCCTGAATATTTAGAATTAAGCTTAAAACGATCACATTCAGGTACAGTGATTGTTTTGGATAATGTGATCCGCGCAGGAGATATTCTTGATCCAAATAACATTAAACCAAGCATTGAAGGCATTCGAGATATGTATAAAGCGATGCAGAATCACCCCCAAATTTTATCATGCACAGCTTTACAAACAGTAGGCAGTAAAGGGCATGATGGATTTGCAATTGCGATCGTCAAATAAATATTCAAATACCCTGCTGAAATACAGATGTAATGACAAAAGACCGCCAGTTCAAAATGGTGGTTTTTTATTGCCTAATTTTCTACTAAAATTTAGATCATAATTTTTTTTCTTAAAGTTATCCCCTGAACTTGTTTGTAGAATTGTGGATAACTTATGTATTACCAAATAACTCAATGAAAAATAATATATTTTAATGATAGATTAATTTTCAACCAGTTAAATTCATTACAGTTTCAAAAGCACTTGCTTTTAGAAATGCAAGATTTATTCAAAATTTTTTAATAGAAAAAAGCCATAAATTCTCTGATTTATGGCTTTTTTCTATGTTGATAATCACAGGAACTTGGATAGAGAAAAATGTAATCAATATTCAAAAAAAGCTAATTTCATGATCACATTTTTCAGTCTCATTATTTAGTCACCAACAACGGAACAGCCGAATTCCTAAAAATTGTCGTTGTCACGCTGCCCAAGAAAAATTGATGTATTTTACTGTGGCTAAATGCGCCTAATACAATTAATTGGATTTGATGTTGATTTTGATAATCCAAAATATTTTCAGCAACATCCCCGTAACGATATTCAACAACAACGTCTAAGCCTGCATCTT
Source organism: Acinetobacter sp. WC-743 (assembly GCF_000335555.1). NCBI lineage: Bacteria > Pseudomonadati > Pseudomonadota > Gammaproteobacteria > Moraxellales > Moraxellaceae > Acinetobacter > Acinetobacter sp. WC-743. Next base: position 30,002 of record NZ_AMFQ01000074.1, read on the forward strand.
TTAACCGTTGTGCGGGTTCATTGAGGATTTCAGGATGATCTCCCACATAAAGTAAATGGCATTGTAAAAGTTTTAATAAGTCACTTTTTTCTACACGTTTCAGCATTTTTTGGCATGCTTCAGAAAGTTCATAAGCAAATATAAAACGTGTTGGTGGTTTAAAAGTTTGACCTACTGTCAATACCGTACTTTTAGCACCACGAATGAAATTCTCTACATTACTTCCTAATATTTTATTTTTTTCAGCTGAACGCTCGCCAACTCGACCAATGACTGCAATATCATCCTCAGTCAACTCATTAAAGCTTTGCTCAAGAAAATCACCTTTCGCCTGAATTCGCCCAGGGGTAATACCATACTTTTCCTGAATCATTTCAGAAATATGTTCAAGAAGATTATTACTATAATCGAGTGCTAATTCACTTTGTTTTTGCTCAAGTTCTGCAAGCTCTTTGAGTAACATTGCGTTACTTTCAAAACCGATTACCCCACTAATTTCCCCTAAATGATAACTTGCAGGGTAATAGTCTAATACTTGCAATAAAACCAGTTGTCGACCAGTTTTCTGAGCAATCCAAGCTGCTGCTTCTGCCAATGCATTAATACAAGGAGAAGAGTCAATACAAGCAACTACTCTATTCATTTTTAACCTCACTTTGGCGATATCGCCTTGGGTCTATTTGATTTTAAATTAGCATAAGTTTCTATAAAATTGGACAGCTTTATGTAATTAATTCCATAATTTAATTATGTATTTGTACAAATTGTGCGGTTATTCACGGTAACGAATCAATTGCGCTGGATTGCCTGCGACGATTTCTCGTTCAGCAATATTTTTAGTTACCATACTATTCATACCCACTACAGCATGTGAGGCAATTTTAATTCCATCCTTGATGCCGACATGTGCACCCAACCAAACATCCTGACCAATTTCAATGCCCTTAGAACTTACTGCTTGTTGATAAATTGGTTGGTCCAACGCCATACCGTGATCAAATGCGTAGAGATGACAATAGGCTGCGATTCGTACTTGATCATCTAATTTAATCCCTGCACGACCTCCATCTAAAATACAGTGATGATTAATCGCAACCTCACTGCCAATTTCTAAAGGACCATGTAAGGTACAATCAGCTGCAATAAAGGTATTGTCTCCAATACTAATTTTTCGTCCTGGCTCAGCAAAGATATGGGCAAGCGGAGATATAAAGCAATTTTCTCCGATTTCGACAGTTTCCATTTCCATTAAATATGTTTGATATTCTTGTTGCCACTGTTCAGCCCAAATTCGATTTTTCGGCTTAAGTGAATAATATAGCCAAGGCATATAATTTAAACGGTGTTTATGCTGTTCTCGATATTTTAATAATGGATCTTGTTCAGTCATTGTTTTCATCCATTAATTTAAGCTGTTCACGTCCGCGTGTAACATCTTGAATTTTTAAACGTAATGGATCGAGTTGATGTATTTGCAACAATGCTTCAACCTCGACACCTTCAGCAGTATATTGTTCATTGTATTCAATATGTTGTGTGTTTAATTCATACTGAAATATTGCCCACTCATTGAATTGACATTGAAAATATATTTTTTTCTTTTCAATCAGTTCTATTTTTTCTGCCGAGAGCAAACATTGCCCTGCACAGCCACCATAAGCACGAACCAAGCCACCTGTACCTAACTTGATACCACCGTACCATCGATTGACCAATACAATTGAATTGGTTAAATCATTTCCTTCAATGGTTGCAAGAATCGGGCGACCTGCTGTACCTGAAGGTTCACCATCATCATTAAAACGAACATTGTGTCCTATTTTCCATGCCCAGCACTGATGAGTGGTTGTAGGATCTAAATGCTTTTCTAAAAACATTTTAACCTGTTGTTCATTTTCAACTGGCGCTGCAATGGCTTGAAATCGACTTTTTTTGATCTCTTCTTCAAAAAGCGTTTCAGATGCAAGTGTAAAAACCATAATGAAAATAAAACATTCAAACTCAATATGTTCTGATTATAACGTGGATTTTAAAAACATTGGGCAATAAAAAACCCTAAGCGAACTTAGGGTTTAAGCACAACTGGATGATTAGAGAACAAGTTGATGATTTTGAAGCAGGAGTTTCAAGATATCATCCTCTGTTTTGCCGTTAAATGCAGCACCTGATTGCGCCAAATTATCCAATTGAAGCAAATCAGTTTTTCCAGTGTAGGTAGTTCCTGCACCATCACGATCTAGGGTGAGTGTGACATTATTACCATCAACTCTTACACCAAGATAGTTTTTCAAATAGTTTGCCGATGCTGTTAAATCAGTGGTGATATTTGCACTGTTAAAACCAATGAGCAAATCAGAGATATCAATGACATCTGCATTCGTATCAGTATTCACATTTCCAGCATGGAAATCTGTCCAGTGATCCGTACCATTTCCACCCGTTGCACTTGCACTTTCAAGTACATGATAAACAAGTACATCAGAGCCACCATTACCAGTGAAACTATCATTCAACTCACCACTAATGAGCGTATTACGTAGAGCATCACCCGTCGTAATTGCATCAATCGTCACAGTAAGTGAAGCGATATGATCTTGACCGAAAACAGTCAGCTTATAATCAAATACCTCTTGACGACCAATTTCCCCAGCCTTAGGTGTATAAACATAGCTTCCATCACTTTTCACGAATAGACTGCCATAGTCGCCTTGTATGGTAATACCGTTGTACCCAACTTCGGTAAACTGACCATTCCCCGTATCTATGCTAAATTTAGCATAAGCATGATTATAGGTATCGTCAGTTAACATATTACCTGTGATAGGAGCCGCAGTAACTGGAGCAATATCATTATAGTGGGTAATGTTTTGATCGACTGTCACTGCTGCATTAAATGCCAGACCAGTATTTCCTGAAGCAGATGATGTAATTGTGTAAGTTCCTGGTCCTAAATTAGGAATATCTACAGTGACTGTTCCACCTAATACCGTAAGAACAGGTGTTTGCGTAATTGTTCCGACTGTAACGCCATTTTGATCTTTTATTGTAAGGATAATTTGTGGTGCTACACCAATTGAAAGTGCAGGTATATTTACTTTTACAACCACATGAGCGGAATCTGTATTTGCAATACTAAATGTTGTCGGAGTATAAGTACCATTTCCACCAGCACCAAACAGACCCGATGCAACCTTAAGTTCACCTTGAGTCGATGTAACTGTTTGATGAATATTTGTCACAGCGCCAATCACCGCATGATCTGAATTATCAAGCACTATTGGAGCAGGAAGTGTCACATCATTTTGAGGATTTGCATTATCCCAAACCACACCAGAGTTATCTCCATCAATACGAATATTCAAATGGGCAGTAGCTTGAGTTCCATTAAAATCTCGAATTGTATATGTGAAGGTATCTACTTTACCAATGTCCTCAGGTGCACCATTGCTTATATATTTATAATGTCCATTTGGAGATATATATAATGTTCCATAAGCCCCAACCACAACTGTATTTGCACCAGACAATGTCACAATTGGACCACCAATTTCATTTTCGACTTGTGTCACAAATGTCGTTGTATTAACTTCATCTGCACCATCTACACTTGAAATAACATTACCTTCTATGCTGCCTGAACCCAAATATTTGTTGGTTTGCGCTTGCATGGTCAACTCGACACCGCCGAACAATTGTGCAGATAAAGTTGAATCCAAAAGATTTAGTATCTGTTGTAATAAACCAGCATCCGTTGGATTTTCTTGCAATGCAATTGTATAAACACCTGGCGGCAAACTATCCACATTAATCTGACCAGAATAAGTAAATACGGCTCCCAATAGACCTGTTGCTGTCAATTTAACGGCATCTTGCACAATAAAATATTCTTTTTGCGCGACACCATTCTCATCCAAATATTGACGCTCAAGTACAGCATTAAATACCTTACCAGAGGTACCTAATAAAGTGCCAACAATCCCACCAAGTGCAGCATTTACAAAGCTTCCACTCACATTTACATTAATACTAGAAGTACTGTTCTCTTCAACTTCAAAATTAAATGGAACTGTGTTGCCTAAAGAAACATTAAGTCCTAGTAAATTTACGCCTAATAATTGAGAAGCTCTTCCTTGTACTCCTACATCATCACCCACGGTTTCTTGATAATTTTTAACAGTTGCAAGATCATCATTTGCAACAACCTGATCAACATAATCTGGTGGTGTTAAGTCACCAGGGTCTGCTGGTGTTCCTGCAATATTTATAATGATTTGAGCCGTATCAGATGTTGCTCCATTAGACAGCTTATAATCAAATATTTCAGTTTTTCCAACAGCCGATTCTCCAGCTGTCACAGTATAAGTAAAGACTCCTGTTAGTGTGTTAATTTCAAGACTTCCATACTCTCCTTGAATTGTAACACTACCTTGTGCAACAGGTGCACCATCTATTTCAGTGATTGAACCACCACCAATTACATCTTGACCATTTCCATTATCAGCAAAAACATTACCTGTCACTGCATAGTTTGCAAAAACCTCTTCAGTTCCAGTTACGCTAATATTTGTTTTTTCGTAAATCGTTAATAAGTTTGACAATAGAGGAGCAACAGCTGCATCAACAATGTAATCAACTACGCTAATTGGCAATACATTTAATAGTTGGTTAACGACACTTGAAAGCGGTAAACCGAGTGTATTTACAGGAATTAAAATTGTATTGACTAAAGCGAGAACTGGAGCACCTAATGGACCAAGTACTGCATTAATTGCTGCCTCGATAGCTGCCGCATTTGAAGCACCCAGAATTTCTCCTTCGCCACCAAGGTCAGTAATCGCAACGTCTTTGAGTAAAGTTGTTAGAGCACTATCATCAGCCTGAACTGCAACCGTATAATTACCCTCAGGTAAATTAGTGAAATCAAGCTTAATTGAGTCGTTACTATTCACGACACCAATGATTCCAATACCACCCACAGTGACAATACCACCTTGACTCGTACCACGTGCAACTTCCACTGGTCCATTGCTAGTTTGCTGATAAATAACAATCTGAACAGCCTCACCGACCGAAATCAGGTCTTGTTGTGACACTGTGACAGAAATATTACCTGTCGCTCCCTTACCTGCACTTCCTGGTGTTTGTGGAATTGAGAAATTTAAACCAGTAGCATTATTCCCCAAGATATCAACAACTGCGATATCTGAACCTGCAACTTCAGTACGGTTTACTCGGACTTCCTGACCTAGATTTAATGCAAATTCATCATTTACAGCATTAAGTGGCGGAAGAACAATCGAACCATTGCTTACTGAAGTTGGTGGTAGTGTTGCTGCATCATTGCCCGCAATGTCTTGAATCGCATTCGGATCATTAGCTGCTGTTGGATCGGTATAACCTACTTGCACCGCTTGACCTGCTGTCACTGGAGCACCCAAGGTTAACACCACACTACTGCCCACCACTAATACATTCGTGATCGCAACCACTTGACCATCCGCAGTCACTGCGAAGTCGCCTGCAACTGGTGGATTTAATGGATCAAGCGCTTCACTGTAGTTCAGCGTTAAGGTCGTACCCAA
>NZ_AMFQ01000075.1:0-79851 GCF_000335555.1 Acinetobacter sp. WC-743
CTGCGGTGTAAGTCTTCTGTTTCTTGCTCATGGTAAACTCCTGATGAGTGTCTATAGTTTACCAAGTTAAAACCTCCTGTTTTCTCAGCACACATCAGTCGATGTCAAAGTAAATGGAAAAATTTTAGAAAAGCCGAAAAATTATGAGTGGGAATTAAAAAATAGAATATTTAACCAGTGTTTAATGATCTCAGATGTGGATAGAAAAGAAGTATTTGATTTAGATCTCCTTGCTAAAAATGATTCAGAAGTTCAAGCATTTGTACAAAAATGGTGGTCAGATAAAATCAAAATTGAAGATGAAACTAAAATTGGAGATCCAAACCAGCTATACGTTCCAGTGAATGAATATCATAAAACAGATACAGCAGAGGGAGAAGTCACTTATTTAGTTGAGGATAATAGTGAGAAATTTAAAGCAGAATTATTAAAGTTATATGAGAGAAAAAACTTTAAATTATTCCCCATAGATTCATTGTATGAATCTCATAGATATGTCTTTTTTGCACCGATCGCAATGAGATATGAGCCTATTTATCAGATGGTTTATGATCCTGTTCTAAAGAAAAATGTTATGAGAATAGTTAAACTAGGATCAGTCATTGAAGGTTCTGCGAGTTTTGAGGCTGATACTCGACTTTTTAAACGAGAACCAGACTTATATCCTGTATATAAAAATAAAGATGCAGAATGGGGAAAATCTGTCGTTATATTTGCTGATGCCCCACCCTACATGGATGTGATAGCACATGAATTAAGTCATACCTTAGGCTTATTACATACATTTCACGATAATGAAATGAGATTTCATCAAGGTTTTACAGACAATGTTATGGATTATTCAAATACAGATGATAAACGTGTTTCAAGATTTAATACTTATCAAACAATTTTTAGAAAAATTCAAGCAGATCAAATTAAGACACATCTATTCACACCTTCCAAACTATTTAAAAAATCGTCTTAATAGAGTTAAAAAATCCATTTAGTACAAACTATTGAATACTCAATAGAATTGATAAGTTTATTATTTTATGACTGGTAGTTTAGTCATTTTATTGATTATCTACCAGTATCATCCAAATGTTCAACCTTTTAAGTGAAGTTTATAAGTTCATGTGATGACGTTTAAATTCGTGTCTAATTGATTTAGTAATTGAAGATTAAAAAATTAGCCCCCATGCTTAGCCTGTCGTTTGTTATCGTTCTTAGTCGTGTATCAGTACGTTATTTTATCAATTTATTTTCTTACTCACAGCAGAAGCACATTTTAATGATTCAATTCAAATGAAGTTTAGTTTTGTGAAAACTACGATAAAAGTGTTAAAAACTACAAAAAATAGTCAATAAAAACAATTAACTATCAAGAATTAAATACTGCAATCTTTTTTATTTCAAGACATTACCATGTAGCAATCTTAAAGCCTTAAGTAAATGTTTAGGTGGTCTTGTAGTGTTTCCTTTTCATTCCAAGACTCTCTAAGATCTTTAGGCTATGGTGAATACTCAAATCACATTTCAATAGGAAAGAATGAAATGACTTCTATCAATGTTGAGAGTATTAAAAATCATGCTGATGTTATCGCTGCGTGCGGAACTAAAGTTGGTGAGGTAGATCATCTGGTAGGTACAGATCAAATTAAGCTGACCAAACATGGAGATGGACACCATCATCTGATCCCAACCTCATGGGTGGGACAAATCCAAGATCAAAAAGTTATTCTGACCAAAGACTCTCAAGAAGTAAAAGATACTTGGATAGAGGTTTAGGAAAAAATCTATACCCGTTTTATTTTAATTTAAACTGAATCTAATGATTACGAACAGCCCTCTTTTGAGGGCTGTTCTATTGAAGAAACCAAATCATTTTTAAAACTTATTGTCCGACAATAATTCGATATCTTTTGATTTGGAAAATATCAATTTAATCCTATTCTATTTTGATTCGCTGATTTGTCCGTCGAATAGCGTGTGTCGTGCCAGTTTAAAGGTTTTTTATTGGTCATTAAAACACCAATAAAACTCATTGCGCCGCCGACCAACATTACTACTGTTATTGGTTCATTAAGAAGTAAAAATGCCAGTAGTACTGCAAATAAAGGCACTAAATTGTTAAAAATAATTGTTCTGGATGTACCTATTTTTGCAATGCCTTGTGCATACCATACAAATGCCAACACTGTACCTAAAGCGCCTAAATAAAGGACACTCAAATAAATACTGGCATGGAACGTAAAACTTTGCCATTGTCGAAGATACGGGATAAAGCTCATAGATAAGAAAAATAGCCCCCAAAGTGTTGAATAGGTTGTAATGATCAGTGGTGATAAACCCGCAATTTTTTTACAAAGCAATGTATATGCAACCCAACTGAGTACAGCACAACTCATCATTAATTCACCCGTTCCAAAAGAAGTGTTTAACTGAGAAAAAAGATGACCTTTGGTCACAACCAGTAAAGTTCCAAAAAATGCGAGAACCACACCAAAATAGTTAAATTTCGAGAGTTCTTCTTTAAAAAAAATTCGTGCTGCAATTATGGTCAATATCGGTGAGAGACTAACAAATAATGCGGTTCGCCCTGCTTGCATATGCGATAACGCACCAAAGAAAAAAATATTATAGGCAAATACCCCAGTGAGTCCCATACATGCAGTAAGTAAATGCTGTTTAAGGTTTATTGTCTTAAATGACCCTTCTACTTTTATCAAAATTATCATCAGTAAAATAGAGGCAACGATAAAACGCATCAACGCTGCGATTTGGACAGGCATTTCAAAGGCAATCACACGCCCTGCAATAAAAGTTCCACCCCATAGCATCGCTACACAGGTCAGTTTCAAATAAATGGTAAAATCCGCCCAGACGATTCTTTTTGTGTTCATGTGCAATGTTCAGTTCAAAATATGTATTTTTAAAATATTAGAACTAATAATACATCATGACATAATGAGCATTTACTCATAACACTAAGCACAATAATTCAAAAATATTGATTTATGAAGTGATGCGGAAATTCGAAATTTTATCTGATTATTTCTCTATAAAGGTAGAAATCAATTGATTTACTTCAGCGGGTTTTTCGGCATGCAACCAGTGACCAACCTGTTGAATGATTTCAACTTGGCTGTGGCTAAATTGTGATTCAATTGCATCAAAATGCTCTGGTTTTGAAATATAGGGAGAATTCCCACCTTTGATAAATAATGCTGGAACTGTATTTACCGACTGATTTTGCCAGTCCAAAATATCAGCATAATGGTTAAATAATGCGTGCACATTGAATAGCCACTTCCCTTTATTAAAAGATTTCAATAAAAATTGAATGACCATTTCTTCTTTTAAATATTGGCGCATAAGCTCAGTGGCTTCTTTTCGAGACTCTAATTGCGCATTTTCAACAGCAAATAATGCTTTAAAAATTTGATCATGGTGATTTTCTTGATATGCATAAGGTGTCATATCTAGCACCACCATCTTCAACATACGATCCTGTGCAAGATCCGCCAGTTTCATTGCAATTTTACCGCCCATGGAGTGCCCAACAACAACAAAAGTTTCAATCTTGAGATGGTCGAGTGTTTCCAAAACATCAGATGCCATGAGCGTATAATTCATTTCAACAGAGTGTTCAGAATGCCCGTGGTTACGCACATCGAGTTGCAATATATTAAATTTTTCTTGAAAGGCACGTGCAATAATCCCTAAATTACTTAAACTACCAAACAAGCCATGGATCAAAACAAGTGTTTGTTGATTTTCCGATGTAGATTGGGCTTGATCGTATTGATAATTGAGTAACATTAAGAATCTTCCAAAATTAAAATTGCTTTCACGCTATGATGACAAGAAGCTAAATCTAGGACAATAGTTTTATCATTCAGGTCACAATAATGCGACTTAAAGGCAAGCCATATTTTAAAATATTTTGTGCCTAGCATTAACCACCATATATTACTTATTTTCTACTTAGCTTCTGCTTTAATCGCAAATTCAGTCGTAAATATAGTCAAATAAGACTGAACTTCATCTAAAGTTGAATAAATAATAAAAAATAAACTTCATTCTGCTGTTGAGTCGGACTTCGAATTACCTATATTATCAAACACGAATATCTTCGTTTGATTTAGGACTTGAGACCATGTTTCAACATGTAGATCCTTATGCAGGTGATCCAATTCTTTCTTTAATGGAAGCCTTTGGTAAGGATGAACGGACACATAAAGTAAATTTAAGTATTGGTCTTTATTATAATGAGGACACGATTGTTCCTCAGTTAAATGCTGTAAAAGCAGCGTTGAAGAATATTGAACCAAGCAATGATAAGGTAAAGCTTTATTTACCAATGGATGGTTCAAAGTCTTATAACGAAGCGACCCAAAAATTAGTGTTAGGCGAAAACAGTCAAGCGCGTAAAGATGGTCGTGCTGTGACTATTCAGACACTGGGCGGTTCTGGTGCGCTCAAAGTGGGTGCTGATTTTCTCAAAAAATATTTCCCTGAATCTGATGTTTGGGTCAGCCAACCGACTTGGGAAAACCATATTGCAATTTTCAATGGCGCAGGAATCAATTCGCATTTCTATCGCTACTTTGATGCTGCAAGCAATGGTGTTGATATTGAGGGCATGTTGGAAGATTTAAAACAAATTCCAGCCAAAGGTATCGTTCTACTGCATCCATGTTGCCATAACCCAACTGGGGCAGATTTAACACCTGCTGAATGGGATCGTGTTATTGAAGTCTTAAAAGCACGTGATCTTATCCCCTTCCTTGATATTGCTTATCAAGGTTTTGGGCAAGGCTTAGAAGAAGATGCTTATGCTATTCGTGCTTTAGATCAATCTGGTTTAAATTTTATTGTCAGCAATTCATTCTCTAAAATTTTCTCACTGTACGGTGAGCGTATTGGTGGTTTGACATTCATATGTGATGATCAAGCAACAGCACAAAAAGTTTTAGGTCAGTTAAAAGCAACTGTACGTCGTATTTACTCAAGCCCACCTACAACTGGTGCGTTAGTTGTCGATAATGTATTGAACGACGCAACGCTGACTGAACAATGGCATGCAGAACTAAAAGAAATGCGTGAACGTATTATTCAAATGCGCGAACTGTTAAAAGCAAAATTATCTGCTGCTCTGCCTGATCGCAACTTTGATTATCTGACTGCCCAACAAGGTATGTTTAGTTATACAGGTTTAACTGCTGAACAAGTGGATATTTTGAAAGATCAATATGCCATTTACTTGGTTCGTAGCGGTCGTATGTGCGCTGCTGGTTTAAACTTGAAAAATATTGACTATGTGGCAAGCTCTGTTGCAGAAGTCATTAAGGCAACCTCTTGATTTAATAAAGAGTGGTTTGAATCTAAAAAAATCCCTGGTTGTTAAAAGCTAGGGATTTTTTAAGTTATCCAATATCATCCATAAACATGGATTGACATCTGGTTTGAATTTTATAAAATAGATATTCTCATCTCATCTTTTAAAGAGTAAAGCCAATGAAGTAAGTCATTTTCTCATCATTATTTTTAACTTTTGATGTGCAAAATAGATTTTACTCAAGGCAAAACTTATCTTTTGGTTCTGATACCACACTAACGATAAATAGAATAACCCTGTTATTTATAGCTTTATTTCATCCTATTTTGTGCATCCTCTATATGAGGGTTCTCCCATGCAACAGGCATGTATTATTTCAAATCTGAGTTTGGCATTCCCCACTCAAGATATGTTTAATCAATTGAATTTGGTGCTTTATTCAGGGCAAAGTTCAGCTTTGATTGGACGAAATGGTTTAGGTAAATCATTACTTTTTCAGATTTTGCATTTGCAACAATATTCAAATCTAGCGTATAGCGGTCAAATAACGTGGCATATCCAGCATGACTATTTAGCACAATTGCAACGGTTAGAAGCAGAAACCATTGCTCAAGGATTGGAGGTTGAATACTTACATCGTGCATTTCAACGGATTGAGGAAAATACTGCCAATTTTGAAGATTATGACTTGGTTGAGAATGCTTGGGATCTGCCACAAAAATGGCAACAGATTTTACATAACGCACAGTTACCGATGGATTTAAATTATCCAATTCAACAACTGAGTGAAGGACAAAAAACCAAATTAGCCTTGTGTCGTTTATTCTTAAAGCAAGATCATTATTTGCTGTTAGATGAACCGAGTAATCATTTAGATATTCAATCTAGACAATGGCTTATGGAGTCTATTTTGGCTCACCCTGCTGGTGTATGTCTGATCAGTCATGACCGTCAATTGCTTGATCAGGTTCAACATATTTATGCATTAACCGAATTGGGATTACAGCACATCCGTGGAAATTATACGGACTACATTCTACAACATCAGCAACAGATCAATGCTTTAACTCAGTCGATTCAACAAGATAAACGTGAATTAAAACAGTTAAAGCAACAACAACACGAAAGCTTAATGAAAGCCCAAAAACGGCAACGTAAAGGAGCACAGCTACGAGACTCAAACTCTCAAGCTAAAATTCTACTCGACTTTAAAAAGGAGCAAGCTGGACAAAGTTTTGGAAAATTACGCACGCAACAACTTCGTCAAATGGATGATTCACAACATGATTTACAAGATAAACAAAGCAAACTAGAGAAAATTAAGCCTCAAAGATTTGAATTTCAACTGCATAGCGCGCGTCAAGGTGAAATATTGAGAATCAATGATTTAAGATTGCCCTATACATCGACACAAAAAATCAAATTTTCATTGCATGCTGGTGAAAAAATTCAGCTTAAAGGTGCCAACGGTATTGGAAAATCAACCTTGTTAAAAATGATTGCTCATCATCAGACTCAGGAAATCTTTTTTAATGGTGCTTGTCTATATCTGGATCAAAACTTTAGTCTGTTAAATAATGATCTCACGGTGATTGAAAATTTAGCCATGTTTAACCCTCAAATTGCTGAAGTTGAGTGGCGAAAACTTTTGGGACAATTACGTATCCGTCGCGAGAAAGCCTTGTTGAAGTTGGGGCAATTAAGTGGTGGGGAAAAGCTTAAAGTCGCATTATTAGCCATCAGTCAAGCAGCCAATGGTGTTGATTTACTTTTATTGGATGAACCTGAAAATCACTTAGACATTGAATCTAGAATGCTACTTGCACAAGCCATTGAGCAATTTAAAGGTGCTGTCATTTTAGTTTCGCATGATGCATTCTTTGTTGAAGAATGCGGAATAAATGAGGCATATCTACTTCACTAGTGCTGCAAATGAATATTTCAAAGCAACATTAAAGTGTTTATCGCTCTATAGCAGGAAATGACAAATTCTCTGCCAATAAATTAAAGCATATTCGTTCTGGCTTATCCTGAGAGTTTGTCATTATGTTCATGCTTAAACATTGACTATTTTTGAGTTGCTTCAGCGAACCCGAGAATATAACCATTTGGATCTTTCAAATAAAATTCTTGCATTCCATACCACGCTGTTTTTAATTCAGTAAGTTCTAGATTTTTGCTTTTAAGCGCTAAATAAAATGCCTCTATGCCTTCAATTTCCATATAAAATGAAACAGATGCACCTATATTCAACCCTTTGGAAAATATAACATCATTTTTAAAAGTGTCTGAACGCTGAAACATAAATTCAATTTGATCTCTTTGTACCAAAGCATAAACATAAGCTTTGTTGTCCAAAAAACGAGTATCTATTCCATCTTGAGATTCTGCAACTGCCATGATTAATTTAAAACCCAAGTGATCGACATAAAAAGCCACAGTTTTTTGTATATCAGACACTTCAAAGTTTGGAGAGATTTTATGAATATTCATATTGATTGCACCTGCAAATTAAGATGATCAATTATGATTGTGATGTCACCTTAAATAATTGTATAAATCGGTCATTTTTGTTTTTACTTAATTCTTTCGGTGTAGTCCCTGTGTATTTTTTTATTTGTTTAATAAAATGTGCTTGATCATAATATTCACAATTCGGATTGAGATGATCACTGGTTATTTTCCTATATGCTGTATGGCAGCGTACAATGTTCAAAAATTCTTTTAGCGTGATCCCAAATGTTGTCTGAAAATATCTGTTGATTTGTCGACTGCTCCAGAAAACATGGTTAGAAATTTCAGCCACAGTTTTCACCTCTTGATCATAGACCATGCGAAATAATTTCAATTTTCTATGGTCAATTTGATTTAAATCATTAAATAAAATTTCTAAATCTTTTGATATTTGAACAACAAAATGTTCAAATTCATCTGAATGATATTGATCAAGCTGCCAAAAGTTTAAAGCTAAGTTAATGGATGTGTCTAAAATCGACTTTAATTGATCTTTGAAAACATATTCGATTGCCGGAAGTTTAAATCTAACCGCAAAAATCTGAGTGTTTTTTGAAATTCTTATCTCTTTTGGTGTGGTCCATATTCCTGTAAGTTTAACAAGCGTTAATTTCCTGTGACTAAACTCAGCAATTAAGTCGAAATAACCATCAGGCAAAATAGTATGCTGGGTGTCGATTTCTTCCGTTTCATAATACCAAAAGCACTTTATAAAATGATTTAAAAAACCCTTTGCTTCAATTTCCCGATATTTCAATTCAATACTCGGCTAAAGTTTGATAATCATAGAGAGTGAACAAACTAAATTTTACACTTCAAAGGAAAGGCGTCTGTATAAATTATGGTTTTCATTAGATCTCTTGCGTTAGTCAAAATTTGAGCAGCTGTGAGCTTTGTTATATAGTCAATCTGTTGAAAAATTCATCCAGTTGAATATTATTTCTCTTGATCAATAAAATTAAAGCGATCAATATATTGTTTGATGATATAAAGCTTGCACTGCCACGCTTTAGCTCTAAAGTTTAAATTGTTTTGCGTAGGCGATACTTTACTTTTCAGAGATGAAAAGTAACAAAAATCTTCCGTTGAGCGAGGGGTACATCCTAATACCCCCGCTCAACATGGCGACATCCATGTCGCCTCGTGATAGCAAGACTGTTTATGATTCAAAAGTACAAAATAAATGAATCATCCAAATCACTTGTATGAATAATCAGGCGGTTTGACTATATAAGGTATTGCATATAGCTAAATGACCCATAAACTTACTTTCGCAAGAGGTCTATTGTTAGGTACATTGAACTAAATAGCCACTTACTTGTGATTGATCACACCAAAATACATAACATATTCCACCACTTCCAAAATAAACCTCACCGTTTTCCATATCTGGAAGATCAGTATCAAGTTGCATCAGAAAATCCATTTTCTCATTGCACACTGGGCAAGTTAAAACTTGAGGACTTTGAATCCATGTAGGTTCGCCGCCTAATCTAAACAAGTTTTCTCTACCATTTGAACTACCCCAACTTTGATATAGCCATCTAGATGGAGTTTCTGAAAAGCAAATTTGAGTATGTTTAATCGCTAAATCGGGATAATTCTCGACAACTGTTGTATCACCAATTTTAGTCGGCTCTCCAAACTGGTCATGTTGATAGAATATTTCGCTATATTCATTTAATTCTCTAATGTGCATGCCGAGTTTAAGCCGTTCTAAACTTTTAATATTTAAACCTTTTGGAATCTCCTCAAATGTGACGAGATGAATAAATGGATTATGACTATCCTCTTGAATCAATCCACCAAATGCAAAGTGTTTATCGTTGGTTGTCAAACGCCAAGTCGGATGTTGTTTTTTATTGATATGGATAGGACGATCATCATGAAAATAATGTTCAGGAAATTTAAAATGAAATGTTAGGTTTGGACAATAGCTTTCAATTTTTCCATGCCTAAATGTAAATCCAACAGATTCTAGATCATCAATTAAATAGTCCTCTATATCCTCTCTTGCAAAAATATTATTTTTAACTGCAAATCGATAAGCAAAATTGAGCGTGTCTAAGTTCCGTGTTTCCATCAAACACCGATAGAGTTTTTGCTGATCCAATAGTGCTGTGGAATGACTTTTTATTTTCTCAATAAAAGGTTTTATATCGTCTGCAGCTAGATTTCTCCAAGGATATTCAGCATAAAAAGCAGATTCATTCGGTTTTAACTCAAAAATGAGGTCTAAATATGGATGCAGTAATTCTGGAAACTGTAAACTGGCATATTCAATGACTGCATCCGCATTTTCATTGTGCTGCTGTTTTAATCGATCAAGTGATAAAACGATCAATTTAGAAAAATCTGCTTTTTCAATATAACTAAGCGAATCATTAAATATTGTTGCTCCTTTCTCAAAATTTGTCATAAATAAAAGACAAAAAGTAGAAGCGGCTTGGTGATCATCAAGCAGCTCAAAAAGCCTTTCATAAAGATTTGGGGTCTTCCAACCCTGTTGTTTAAAAACATCTATTAAATTTTCAGCTTTTTCTTTCATTATTTCTGTTCATCTAAATCCAATAAAAAATTACTGCGTCATAATGGCGTCTTTTCTTTACACATTGCAAGACTTTGAGCTTCGCGTAAATATACCCAAAAAATATCACCTGAATGCTGGATAATTTGCGGATATTTGCCCAAACCACGTGGAAAAGTGATGTCTAAAATTTCGTTTGTGGCGAGTGAAAAAATCTTTTGTTTACCTTTCCATTCGTCATTTTGGAAAACAGGTGTAAGCATTAAATACTTTTGTGAACTACTCAATAAGCCATTTACACCACGCTTTTTCTGATCAATTGAATGCAAATCTCCACTATCAATCAAAGTTTCAACAACCTTTCCCATTAAATCAGTTTTGATAAAAGCATAATAATCCATTCCCCACTTGTTTATGGATACCAATTGCCCACCCGCGCTAAATATATATAATTCATTATCTTGTAACATGACTGTATCAATTTTAGGTGGATACTGCTTATCTTTGTGAGATGAGAATGTCTGTGCCTCTAATGTAATCCAACTTTTCCAATAAGCTTGATGATTTATAACATCTAAATCCAGTAGTGCTAAATATCTTGTATCGTGCCCCATGCCATCACTGTTAAAGCAAATGGGGAAAACAGAACAATCACTTATTGAGTTTTTCCAATACAAGTTAAATCGTTGAGGGAGCGTTTCAGTTTTGTCTATCTTAATCGGCGCGAATCTGTTTTTTTCATGTGAATATAATAACAGCTCATTTTTGTCTTTAATGATGCCGAGTTGATGATTTATACAAAACAAAATGGGTGAGTATTCAAGTTGATAATATTTCTCGCTGTAGCCTAGATCTATCGTTTTATATTTATCTTTAGACACATAGACGATTTGATATTTGTGATCTTCACTATACGACAAGAATGCAGATGTATATTCATCTATACAAATTGCAGAAAGTATAGGACCGACAAAAATATCTTTTTGAATTAGCTCTAGTTTCATAAGTTCAATTCAGTTCACTAAAATACAACTTGGATGACAACTTATATTAAATACTAAACTGCATTACAGATGTGCATCAAGTATAGGACAATTTGAGTGTTTGATTATTTCTAAACATTTATTTTCACAATCCAGTACATACATCATCTGATGTTATCATTTGTCCTTTTCATTGATGAGCTCAAAAGATAATTGATCAATATTTTTGTTTTTTGCATGAAACGCTGAAAGGCTGGATAAAACAATCACAGCAGTCTGATCTTTCACATTGATAACCATAGATGATGAATATCCACCTGTCCCGCCATTATGCCAAATTACATCCTTGCCATTAGGTGTTTTTAATAAGTGCCAAGCTAAACCAATTTTTAAATCTTTATTGATCTCAAAAGTCGGTGTACGTGTTAAAGCTAACGCCGTATTCTTGGCGTCAAAATGTGCACGAGCAAACTTTGCTAAATCTTCTGTGGTTGAGAGCATTCCACCTGCACCAAACAAAACGTCAAAGTCCCAATTCGGTATTATTTGACCCTCAGCATTCTGTCCTTTGACCAACTGATCAGCTAGATTATTTGAGTTTACAAATGAATTTTTCATTTGATATTGATCAAAAATTTTCTGCTGTAAAAGTGTTTGAAAACTAGCTCCTTGTGATTGTCCAAGTGTATAACCGAGTAATCCTGCACCTAAATTTGAATAAACATATTTTTTTTGTACTGTATTTTCAATTGCTAATGAATCTTGAAGATAATGTTCAATCTGACTTTTACCATAATCTTTATAAGGATTGCTTTGATTAGATAAATCTAGATTATCAGGTAAGCGTGGTAAGCCAGAAGTATGGTTGGCTAAGTCTTTAAATTTCAGTTGAATATCATTTTTAAATTTTAAAGCTGGATAAAACGAATTGATTTCATCCGTTAATTTAATTTGACCTTCATCAACCAGAGTAGCTAAAACAGTTGAGGTAAAGACTTTTGTAATTGATCCTATTTCAAATACTTTATTTTGATTTTCAATCTCTTGAAGCTTGTTATTGGTTTTAATTACACCATAATATTTGACTTTATCCTTATCAAGGATTGCAATCGAAAGCTGAGTATTATTCGGAAAATTTTGCGCATTGGTAAAGATGATGTTTGAAATCTCTTTAGGATACGTGTTCAGTGCATTAAAAGTATCGCTTTTTGTCTCTTTTTGTTGTTCATTCGGTTTAAAAAGAAGTCCACTGATGTGATTCTGATGATCGATCGAAATTTTCACAGTGAACTCCATTTTTTCAGACTTGGTTTTATAAAGTGCATAGTCACCTTGCTGCTCATTCAAAAACACTGTACTTTCAATTTTTCCTGCCTTGTTTTTTAATCCTGAAAAAAATTGTTTTGTTTTTTCAAGCGGCAGCGCTTGTTGCATTTCAGCAGAGAAATCATTAAAAATTTTCTCATACTGATCGGCATTAAAGT
Source organism: Acinetobacter sp. WC-743 (assembly GCF_000335555.1). Taxonomy (NCBI): domain Bacteria; kingdom Pseudomonadati; phylum Pseudomonadota; class Gammaproteobacteria; order Moraxellales; family Moraxellaceae; genus Acinetobacter; species Acinetobacter sp. WC-743. The sequence goes on from NZ_AMFQ01000075.1 coordinate 12,832, forward strand.
TGCTTATAAGCTTGTTCATGACCATTTTATAGTTTTCATTTTGTGCAAATACTGAGGTTGAAGCCATAATTAACAATAAGATTAAAATCAGTCTTTTCATAATGGGTAATAATAATTGTGAATGAGGAAAGATAATTTTTTACAGCACGGATGCAATTAAACTATAGCAAAGATAATTTTTCAATCAAGTATTATAAATGCATTTATAAAATATTTTTTATTCTATCTTAACGTCTTTAATAAATAGTGTTTTTATTTATATATTATTCACTTATTCTACAACATGATATTAATTTAAAATTATAGATTAAATCTATGTTATTTATTAAAGCGAGATATAAATGATGCACAATGAATAAAAATATGTTGTAGTATTTCAGACATAAAATGATAGGTATTTATCGGATATATCAGCTTTTTAATGGGAATTTCTAAACCAATCATATTTTGGCTATTATGTTCATCATATCTAAATAACTGATTTTTGGTCATCACTGAAATATTATTTACATCTATGTTTAGTCCTTGAATTTCATAATATTTCCATTCAGGAACAGCATCAACAATGATAAATTTTGACAGACAATTTTAGGGTGTGTTGACAAATTCTCATTATTTTGAAATGCGCCTGTCGCATCAAGTGCTTGAACAAGTAGTCGTATACCAGAACCTTCACTAAATATACCAATTATTTTATTATTTTTATCGAAATTTAATGTTTTTAAGTGGGTTAGAACACCTCGATCTAACTCATTCGATGTTACAAAAATTTGAGTCTGGTGACATAGAAAAGTAATTTTTTGATTTAAATTCCAAATCGCTTGTAATAAAAGTTGATCAAGTTTGGTTTGCGGTTTTAAATGAATTGTTTTAAATCCTTTTCATACAATTAAACATGAAAAAGAGAATGATCAGCTATAGATAAAATGAACCTATTGATCATTTTTCTATGAAAGAGATCTATTATTTTACACATAAATAAAGATCGAATAAATCAAAATTTATTCAATCTTTACCGGAACTTAATGATTTAAAGGTATAAATTAGCCACAACTTGCTTGGGTAATTTTTTTAGTCACTGGGTCAACAGTAACCGTTACGCGTTCTACACGATAATCCATTGTCACACCTTGATTTGGAGCAACTTTACGAACTATCGTGGCTTGTGTAAGTTGTTTAATTTTGGCTTCAGACATATCATTTTGACCAATCAATTGCGTCGCACGTTCAGCAATACAAGTGGTTTGCATATTTTGTGCTGATTGGTCTTGCGCAGCATTGGTTTGAATTGAAGAACATGCAGAAATTGCTAAACTTGCAATACCCAAACCGATAATAGCAACATTTTTCATAAAGTGACCCACTCTGAATTTTTTGAATTAAAGCCATAACATAACAAAAAATGATAAGCTTAGAATATTTTTATATAAAACTCATACATTTATCATGCAAATAAAAACCAGTAATACATGATGCATTACTGGTTGTTTAAATTCTAAACCAATATTGGGCTTTTAGAAGTTAATTACGGTGCGAATTGATTTTCCTTCATGCATTAAATCAAATGCTTCATTGATATTTTCCAAGCCCATTGTATGTGTGACAAATGGTGCAAGTTGAATATCACCTTTCATTGCATCTTCAACCATACCTGGCAATTGGCTACGCCCTTTGACGCCACCGAACGCAGTACCTTTCCATGTACGCCCAGTCACCAATTGGAACGGACGAGTAGAAATTTCTTGACCTGCACCCGCAACACCAATAATTACAGATTGTCCCCAACCACGATGTGCGCACTCTAGTGCAGAACGCATAACATTGACATTGCCAATACATTCAAAAGAGTGGTCTACTCCCCATCCGGTCATTTCAACAATCACCTCTTGGATAGGTCTGTCATAATCTTTAGGATTAACAAAGTCTGTTGCACCAAACTCTTCAGCCAGTTTGAATTTTTCAGGGTTGGTATCCACCACGATAATACGCCCAGCTTTTGCTTGACGAGCGCCTTGAACAACAGCAAGACCAATACCACCTAAACCAAACACAGCAACGGAATCACCTGGCTGCACTTTTGCAGTGTTGTGTACTGCGCCAATGCCTGTTGTTACACCACAACCCAATAAACAAACCTGTTCAGGATTTGCCTCTGGGTTGATTTTAGCTAAGGACACTTCTGCAACTACCGTATATTCACTGAAAGTTGAGCATCCCATATAATGATAAATCGGCTCGCCATTATATGAAAAACGTGTCGTTCCATCAGGCATCACACCTTTACCTTGAGTCGCACGAACCGATGTACATAAGTTAGTTTTACCAGATTTACAGAATAAGCATTCACCACATTCTGCAGTATATAATGGAATCACGTGATCGCCCGGTTTTACCGAAGTCACACCTTCACCAACTTCAATCACAATCCCTGCGCCTTCATGCCCTAATACAGCTGGAAAAATACCTTCTGGATCATCACCAGATAAAGTAAAAGCATCTGTATGACATACGCCAGTATGCGTGATTTTCACCAAGACTTCGCCTTTTTGTGGTGGAGCGACATCTATTTCCACTATTTTTAAAGGTTGCCCTGGACCAAATGCAACCGCAGCACGTGATTTCATCGCTAAATTTCCTTTTGGTTTGGTTTTTTAACAGTTGGACTACAGTAACCTTTTTTACTTTACAGATTCAACCATTAACTTGATGATATGATTTAGTAAAATCTAAGTACTCATTGTAAAAATGAATAATTCAAAGACCTCCTTCGTCTTCATTATGCTGGCTTTTTCAATTACTGGATGTCGTCTTCCTATGAATCAATCACAACAAGAACAACAGAGTCAGGTATATCAAGATCATTGGATCACAGAACCACAAGCAAAAAAAATGCTAACGCAAGGTTTGACTGCATATCTTGCGATGAATGATGCCTTTCAAAGCATTGCTTCGCGCATACATTTAATTCGAAAAGCAAAATATACACTTGATTTACAATACTATATTTGGGCTGATGATTTTATTGGTAATCTCATGCTCCATGAATTACTCAAGGCAGCTGATCGTGGTGTAAAAGTCCGATTATTGATTGATGATCAAAATGGAACCAAAATAGATCGACAATTAAGCGCACTACTGACTCATCCCAATATCTCAATCAAACTCTACAATCCCTATAAGTTCAGACATTTTCGCGTGATGGACTATATATTTAGAGCGCAACGAATTAATCATCGTATGCACAATAAATTGATTATTGCTGATGGTGCTATTGCCGTGACTGGCGGACGAAATATCAGCAGTGAATATTTTGATGCCAGTGAATCTTTTCAATTTACAGATATGGATGTGTTGTTTTTTGGTCAATCCGTTAATCGTGCCAACGAAGTCTTTACTGAATTTTGGAATTTTGAGCTGAGCTATCCAATTGAGCAATTTATTTCAAAAGGCTCCACACAGGATTTAATTGATTTAAGAAAAAGTTTTGAAAAACTTGAACAAGCTGAGCACTCTACAGATGAAAAAGTAAATTTAGAACAGAAAGAACTAGCCAATGAGCTGAATCAAAACAAAATCAATTGGGCTTATGCTGATTTCTTAGCAGATTCACCAAAGAAAAGTCTGGGAAAAGCACAAGGCAATGAATTGATTTCTCATCAAATTCATCAACATTTGGGTGATCCAAAACAAGAAATGGATTTGATTGCTGCATATTTTGTTCCGACGCAAAATGGATCAGATTTTATCAGTCAATTTCCAAAGCAAAATGTCAATGTCAGAATTTTAACCAATTCTTTTGTCGCAAATGATGTGGCTTTGGTACACGCTTTTTATCAAAAATATCGCGTTGATCTATTAAAAAATGGCGCCAAACTCTATGAATTTAAACCTTATATAGAACGGAAACGCCGTACATGGTATGAGGTGGTTACAGGCAACATTATTCCTAAAAAGGGTAAGAATAAGTCCAGTCTACATGCGAAATTTATCAATATCGATGACAAAGTCTTTATTGGTTCTTTTAACTTAGACCCTCGATCATTCAACATCAACACTGAGGTGGGTCTTGTACTCAAGTCAGATCCTTTACAAGAACAAATTTCTGATCTATTAGATCGAACCTTACTGACTGTTGCCTATGAGCTCCAATTGAATTCTCAAGGGGAACTGATTTGGCTGGACTACCAAGGCGATGGTAAAGTAATCAAACATCATGTGGACCCTGAAACGACAAGATTCCAAAGATTTATGATGTATAGTGTGTCCTACCTTCCTCTTGAGTGGATGATGTAAGTTTAATGTAATGACATATTCAGTACCAATCAAGATATCTATCTTTGTGGATTTTACAAATAGCATTCAAATAAACAAAGCCCATTAATCTCTTTGACTAATTCAATATCTGTATATCCAGCCTGTTTTATACATTGAAAATGCTCATGTTTGGACATATACAGCTCATTGTTCTGCATTGCCTCTTCGGCAAAAATATGATCACAAACTAAATAAATTGCATCATACTTTAATAGTTTTTTAATTTGTTGATGAAACTGACTTGCATATTCTTTATGGCGTAATTCATGTAAAGCTTGATGGATAATCACTGCATCAAATTTACCCAATGAATCATTCCAATCATCTTGCTTAAAATCCTGAATCACATATTCTGCTCTAGCTAACTCATCAGATGATAGCTTACTTTTAGAAAGCTCATGCATAGGTTCTGAAAAGTCTAAAGCGGTATAGAAAATATCTGGACACTGACTCAACAAATGCTTTGCAAAGAAACCCGGACCTGAACCAATTTCCAGCACACAAAAGCTTGACTCATCTTGATCTTTAAATTGCTTTTCTTTGTATAAGTTCTGAATAAGATTGACATAATAATCAAAAAACTCATATCGCCATGGTCGTTTCTGATTCACTTCTTCAGCCCATTGCAACGCATCTTGTGGATTTCTTAAATCAATTGGACTAGGTACATCCTGAATATTCATTGTCCTTTTTCCGTAAAAACAATCAGCAATTGCGTGTTATTTAGGCATATTTTTAAACGATAGGGAAAATGATTCGATAAAAGTTTGTAATTGTTCTTATCCAAAAATATTTTTGATGATTTTTAGAATATATCGTTTTACTGCAAAACTACTTTTTTGATTGCTATAAATTCAACATATTCATTACATCGTATATTGTATCAAGAATTCTCTATTGAACTGTTTTGTAGCTGTTGAATAGCGGTCTGTAAAATATCAAAAACCTTTTTATCAATACATTGTGCCACATTAAACCGCATGAATTGTTCACTTTGTTCTGCTTGGCTAAAGGAATTTCCGGGTGCCAAAATTAGACCATGCTTTAAACACAGTTTACTCAACTCGGCAGCTTGCACACCTTGAGGTAAAGTACACCATAAAAAAATTCCTGCTGTTGGAATAACCCATGGTTTTATTCCCAATGTCTTTAACTTTTGAATTGTTTCATTGCTCAATTTTAGTAATTGTTTCTTTAACCAATCTAGGTGTCGAGGATAACTACTATCCATCAATGCTTGATAAATGATTTCAGCATTTAAATGGCTCGGACTGAAATTTGTCGCGATTCTTAGATCAATCAAATCATCTATAAGTTTAGGATCAGCGATGATATAACCACAACGAACGGCTGCTGAAAGTGTTTTAGTAAAACTTCCTATTTGAATGACATGCTGAAAACCTGCTAAAGATGCATAACGGGGTGCTGGAATACATTCAAAATCAGCAAAAATTTCGTCTTCAATAATCATTAAGTCTGTTTGTTCAACCAGTTTTGAAATTTGATAAACAGTTTGTAATGAAATTGTCGCACCTGTTGGGTTGTGGATTCCAGAATTTGTCAGATAAATTTTTGGTTTTAAGCTTAGCGCTTGCTCAAATTTTGCTAGATCTGGTCCATTTTCGGTAAAAGGAATTGAAATAGCTTGAAGGTGATGTGCCTTGATGAGTGCACGAAAATTAAAATAACAAGGATCATCAATTAAAATCACATCCCCTGCGACCAGTAAGTGTCGAAAAATTAGATCAATTGACTGTGTAGCTGAGTCAGTAATAAGAATTTGATTAAGTTGAAATTTTATTTGATATTGCTCTTTCTTTCGCGCAATCAGTTTTCGCAATTCAATATGACCATGGGGTGTTGCATAATCAATGAGCATTACGGCTTCTGATTTTGCAGCTGTTTTTAAAGCTTTACGTATGGTTTGCTCTGGCATCCAACTGATTGGCAACCAGCCACATCCTGGTTTAAGCACCTCATTTTTTGCTTCAAGTGATTGCCTTGAAATCCATAGAGGGTCAATTTCACGCTGATAATGCATTTCAGCCTCTATAACAGGCATTGGCTCTGATTTACCTCGTACGTAATAACCAGAACCTACTCGTGACTCTAAAACACCTTCCGCAATCAGTCTTGCATACGCTTCCACGATGGTGGAAACCGAACAGTGTAATTGTTTGGCAAGTTGCCTTACAGAAGGCAAACGGGAACCTGCAATTAAACTTTTATTTGAAATTTGGTTGTTAATGAGTTGAATCGTTTGTTCTATTTTAGTTTTTTTCACAAAAATTTTCCCCTAACCCATCAACACTCAAAGCTAAATATCCCTCATTGTACTGCTTTTACTTCCATAACAGTTATTTAAAATTGTATTGGACTGTATATGTGTTTATTCAATAAATCGGCATTTAATCAGTATAAATTTATTGAGTGATTTATCATGGATAAAACAAATCTCGGTTGGATTAATGGTTTTATTGGCGTTGCAATATTTGCAGGTTCGCTACCTGCAACACGAGTCGCAGTGATGGGATTTAGCCCAGAATTTCTTACCACAGCCCGTGCAGCGATTGCAGGAATAATTGGCTTGCTCTGTCTGTTACTTTTACGTCAAACCAAACCCAATTTTGCTCAATTTAAATCTTTAATGATTGTTGCTTGCGGGGTAGTGATTGGATTTCCATTATTTACAGCACTGGCATTACAAACCGTATCTTCAGCACATGCCATCGTTTTTGTTGGATTACTCCCCCTATCGACCGCAATATTTGCAGTATTACGAGGCAATGAAAAACCTGCATTACAATTCTGGCTATTTGCGCTGTTGGGAAGTGCCATTGTGATTGGCTTTATGTTTTATGAGAATCGCAATCTAAGCTTCAGTTTAGGTGATCTATATATGCTTGCATCCATTATTGTATGTGGATTGGGCTATGCTGAAGGTGGAAAACTCTCTAGAGAACTGGGAGGATGGCAAGTCATATGCTGGGCTTTGGTGGTATCTTTACCTTTAATGCTTATTGGAAGCTTTTATTATTTGCCACAAAGTTTTGAGAATATTCATTGGTCAGAAACACTTGGATTAATCTATGTTTCACTATTCAGTATGCTAATCGGCTTTATATTTTGGTACAAAGGCTTAGCTCTTGGTGGAATTGCATCAGTGGGTCAAATTCAACTGGTACAACCATTTATTGGGCTAATACTCTCAGCCTTTTTATTGGGTGAACATGTAAGCTTGGCAATGGTTTTGGTTTGTTTTGCTGTAGTATTGTGTGTAGCGATGGCAAAAAAATTCGCGTAACTATTTTACTTTTTTATTAGTGTTTAAGTCGATTGATTTTCCTCAATCGACTTAAAACTTATGTTTATCATGGGTAATTGATAAGCGTTTTGATCAATTCCATTTAAGAATTAGATTGTTTATAAGCCTTGCAGAATAATCCATACTCTAAATATTGATTTTAAAATTAACCTATTATACTTTCTTAAAGTAAGCCTATTTCTTTAAATAAGCATTTATATGCTTCAGCTTTTTTGTCCAACGCTAAAGGATAAGCTCTTGATGAAGACGGCATTCGGTATAAATTTAATTCTCTTTCTAAGTATCGTGCTTTTGAAGATTGTCCGATCTGAGGTTTTTCAGTTCCTTCAGGCATTGATAACATCAAAGTATCTGTTGCTTTATCGCCTGTGGTCATAATACTTTTACATTCAGGAATATTTTCCAAAAGTTGAGATAAATCTGTTGGTGTTTCGATCTGTAGGAACTTATCCGAAGCATTGCCTTTTAAACGAATAACTTGATAAGCTGTATCAAAAATTGCAATGCCTTTTTCCATTAAAAAACTGCGGATCACAGCTTCTTTAAAGTTTTTGTTGGGCAAATCTAAAAAGTGATCTTTATTCTCAAAAAAAATCAAACCAAAAATCCGCCACATATCATTTTGATAGTTCGGATAGTAAAAATCCATTTTCCAACGTTCTTTTGGCGGTGGAAAGCTACCGAGCATCAATAGCTTTGCATTTGAAGGTAGAAAAGGTTTAAGTGGATGGGTTTCTATTGTTAATTCAGACATTTATAAATAAGAAATAATTTAAGGATTCTGCTGTGATTTTAACATTATTACTTGCTCAGCCCCTAATTATATACGTCATCACATTGCTTTAAAAACATCTCAAATTTAAACAATTCAGGATCCTGCTTACTCCCCAAAATTTGAATTACTTTGAATCCTTCTGCCTGTTTAAAAACGCGACTTGAACCTATGTCATCGTTACAAGCACCCCATTTAAGCGTAGATTGGATTTCATCAGAGTGAAACCTAGGGATAAACTGTATTGAATCATCATCAATTTCAATATAAGTAATCAAATTTCGCCCTTCTATTCGAATCTTCTTTAATTCAACATATTTATTGATCCTATAAGGTAGATCTTGATTGGCTTGTTTTAAAAATACTTGACGCAGATAGTCATCAAAAGCCTGATTATCTACAATTTTATAATCTTGGTTGATAATACCCGCATTTAATAATAAAGCTTCAAGAGCCTCTATTGACTCAAATTCCGTTTTTGAACCATCGGCACCAGCATAAACATTTACACTTAACAGTAGTGCAATTAGGAGTAAAAACAATCTCATATGTATCTATCTTTGTTAAATAAAGCAACTTTATCAATTGTTATAGTTATCCGATAAAACCACCCGTAGGTGGTTTAAATACAAAATATACAATAAAGCTCAATAACCATTCGCTTTTAACTTAACTTTGAAAGGCTCTGATTGAGCTTCTACCGCTTCTTTTAGTTCAGGCGTAATTTCAGCACCCATTTCTTCTAACATTAACAATGCAAATTCAGAAGCACTTTCAGCAAAATCTTGATTATTGATCAATGTCTTAGATAATTTTATATTCTTTGGGAAATCTGGAAAAAATTCATTAAAATCCTTTTTATCTTCAATCCCTAGATAAATAAATCTTCTCCAGTCATTGGTTTTAAGATCACGAACAAAGATAACATCTGCTTGGGTCTGCATATTTTTTTTAAACATTTCATCTTGCGATCGCATTGGAACCACACAAACTTCCCCAACGCTAGAGATATAGTTTAACTTTGGTTTTAGCAATGAAAAATCAATATTTTTATAAGAATCATCTTTAGCTAAATCCTGTTGAATTTTTACATCTTCTCTATATTTAGCATCACTGATCCACTCACCAGATGAAAAGGTTTGTCCTTGATGATTTGGCTTTAGTTTACGATCATATTCAATCTGATCATAATAATGAATGATGTCATCAAGTGTGCCATTTTTTAAGATTTCAATTTCTTTATCACCTTGCTGCTTAAAAATTTCATAGCTTTTTTCGCATTGTAAATTTTCTGCAAAGGTAAGACTTGATGCTAAAGTTGTTATAGCAATCATCATTAATTTTTTCATGAAATATCCCCTCTGTCTTTTGGGGAATACCATACGCATAATTAACTCAAAAATAAACTTTTGCTTAGAAATTTCTTCACGAATGATGCTTTTGAGTGAAATTTAACCTCAAATAAATCAAATCAATTTAGCTCGTCATGTCCTCATAATATGAAATTTCCAATAATATAGTCAAAAAACTTGAATTTGTAACTTTTTCAAGTTATGGTAATAAAAATCATTGCACAAATTGGTAAATTATTTAATAGTTAAGTTTTTAAAGAATTGTCGAAAGACTAGTTAACTGAATATTTATCAATAATTTCTTATTCACATTAAAAATCAATCTATTATGAACAGTAAACTCATTACCACATTATTGATGATCTTCGTTCTTTCCGCTTGTAGCAAAGAGCCTGATCAAAATATGTCTAAGCAAACAGATCGTCCTACGGTGACTGCACAATTTGAACAATCAGATGAAATGATTAGTAAATATCTTGATCAGTTGGATGATCCAAATACCACATTAGATGATAAAAAAAGAATCGTATGTGTAGATTATCCTAAGGAATACAAAACAAATTATATGCCGAGTTTACTCAAATTGAATCCAGAAAATTACACACAAGCCAAATTGCTATCCGATTTGGACATCGCTTTGAGTTATTACAAGGAAAAAGAAAATATTCAATGCCCTTAATATTTTTGATTTTTTAATCAATCATTGATTTAAATTTGCTAAAAATACGCTGTGAAATCTCTTTTGCCCAAAGTTGATAGATGTCTTGACTTGGATGAAATCCATCACTCGCCATTTGCAAATTTAAGGCTTTAAAATGGGCTAAATCAAAATGAATCAACTGGTAATTTTTATTATTTTCAATAAATTGGGCTAATTTTTCATTCATCTTGCTTGAGTATTTTCCAAACAACCACGCCAATGGATTTGGCAAAGCTGGAAATAAATTCATTGGCGGTACACCAGTGACCAAAATCAATTGTGGTGTAAATTTGGACTCAATGGTGGCATAAAACTGTTTTTGCTGTTGTATCCATTTTTTCGGGGAACGTAGTTTTGTCACATCATTGACGCCAACAGATGTAATCACAACATCAAATTGTTGGTTTGGTAATTGCTTGGTTCTCTGCAAAACTTGCAAAGTGGTATCCCTTGTTTTAGCTTCAAGTCGATAAGTCACTTCGAAATTTGTACAAACTTCCTTTAAAATTGAACCCAATAATGCTTGTTGCTGATTTTCAACACCAACACCTGCTGCGGCAGAATCGCCTAAAATCAAAATCGATAAAGCTTGACCAGTACCCAAAACACCACTTCGCAGCCCTTGAGCTTCAGGTAATCTTGGTGTGTTTTTCTTGACTCGATAACCCTGAATAAGTAAAGCAGGCACCAGTACAAATGTTGAAAATTTCAAAAACATAACAATACCCATAAAATTCAATAGATTGAATATCCATCATCGCCAAAGGCAATTTATGCTGTCTTAGTTCTTGCATAGGTTTAAAAGTAAATTAAAGTAGTCCAGTTCAGATGAATACTAGTTTTCTTTTAACGATAAACTCAAAAGACCCTAATGGGTCTTTTGAGTAATAAATGCTAATCACAGTTTAAAAGTAAAATGAATCAACCTAATTTATTCACCAATTTTAATGGTAATACTTTCATTGCGAGTCCTATAGGTAACCACGGCCATTGTGGAACATAAGCTTTAACAGGTTGTTTCTCAATCGCTTTAACCAATAAATGTGAGCCTGTTTCCACATCGACTTCAAAAGGTAGTTTTTTTGCACCTTCGTTGATTTCAGTACGAATATAACCTGGAAAAATCGTAGAGACTTTGATTTGGGTATCAATTAATTCAGCACGAATGCCTTCTGCCAAGGCAGCCACTCCTGCTTTGCTGGCACCATAAGCAGTCAAGTGTTTAGGCATGCCGCGGAGAGCGCTCATTGAAGAAATCACCACCAAATGCCCGAATTTCTGTTCACGAAAAATCTCGACTGCTGCCTCACACTGTGCCAAAGCTGAAATAAAATTAGTTTCAACAGTCGCTCGGTTAATTTCAAACTTGCCATTTCCAATACGTCGTCCTTCACCAACACCAGCATTGACAATGATTCGGTCTAAGCTTCCAAAGTCTTGTTTAAACTCACGAAAGACTTGGAATACCTGTTGATAATTGGTCACGTCCAAGACTTTCGTGATGACTTTGACGCCATATTTTGATTCCAATTCCTGCTTTAAACTGTCAAGTCTTTCTAAACGCCGTGCGCAGATTGCTAAATTATAGCCTTTTTGTGCAAATTCCCGTGCCATTCCTGCACCGATTCCTGAACTTGCGCCAGTAATTAAAATCGTTTTTGCCATGATAAATTCCTTGAATAATTTTTATATTTCTCAGTGTGGTCTTAAATCCATGTCAATAACTGTGGATCTTCAACCTTAATAAAATGATGTTCATTTAAACTGAGCAATTGCGGTTCGTTCCCGACCAAACGTAATGTCGTCAGGCTGGTATTGGCAATTGCCCAATTGAGTGCGAATGTTTTGTTTGGATTCAATTCCAAAAGTTTGCCCGCAACAACTGATATTACTCCACCAGAGGTAAAAACAATTGCATAACGAGGTTTGGTTTTGGCTAAATCATCACATAGATTTTGCAATGCACCTTCGACTCGATTCTTAAAATCTGGCCAGGATTCGTCATATTCATGATGATATTCACCACCCGTCCAACGATTGATTGCCCCTTCAAAAATCTTGGCTAAATAAGCACGAGGACTTTTTTCTTTAGCCACATCTTGTTTAAGCAAATGAGGTTCATTAAAACGCGGGTCATATTGAGCAAAAACCTGTTGATGATTAAACTCATTCCAATTGTAGTCAGTGACAACGGTAACATCTGGAAAACTTTCAGCTAAAGCAAAATGCGCTGTTTGTTGATGCCTTTGCATAGAGCCTGCAATCACATAAGGCACTTCTTTCAAAATTTTATCGAAATATTGACCCAATACCTTTGCCTGTAATTCACCATTTGGGGAGAGTTTATCGTAACTTTCAGCGCCAAATGATGCTTGCCCGTGACGTACCAAATAGATTGTGGTCATTTCCCTAAAATTTCCTTAAACTTTTCAATATATTTCTGTGCAACTTCATTGGCTTCAATTTTCTGCATACCAATCAACTTTAAAGCACGAATATGTAAAGCATGGATCACAATCCAAAAATCTTTAAATGCTGGATTATCCGTTTGCTTATGGTAATAACGATAGTAAATTTGCTGTGCAATGACTGCTAAACGGAAAATACCAAAGACTTCATAGAAAGCCCAATTTTCGGGTTTTAGACCTGTTTTTTCTAAATAATATTCAACCACTTCCTTTCGGCTAAACATACCTTTAAGGTGAGTGGGTTGTCTGCGAGTAGACTTAAAGATTTGATTGTCTGTATCTTCAACCCAATATGCCAATGCAGAACCTAAGTCCATAAGAGGATCGCCAATGGTAGCCATTTCCCAATCCAGTACACCAATCACCTGTGTCGGATGCTGAGGGTCAAGAATGACATTATCAAAACGCCAATCATTATGAATCACACAACTGGTCGAATCAGCAGGGATATTTTCATTTAACCACTTACGAACAAATTTAAAGCTTGGTACATTGATGGTATGTGCTTTTTCATAACGTCCATCCCACCCTTCAACCTGACGACGACAGTAACCATCACCTTTACCCAGCTTTTCCAACTCAGTACCTTTAAAAGGAACTTGATGTAATTCAATCAGCTTATCAAGAACATTGATACATAGCTCTCGAACCTGTTGTTCATTAAAATCAAGTTCAGGCGGAAGTTTGGCACGAGGAATGATTCCTTCAATGCGTTTCATCACATAGAAATCGCATCCAATTACTGATTCATCTTGGCAAAGTGCAACCATTTCAGGCAAGACTGGGTAATAAGCTGCAAGCCATTTCTGTACATGATACTCACGTGCCATATCATGTGCAGATTTCGCTTTTGTTCCTTTAGGTGGACGACGCAAAATTAAATCTGCATTGCTATATTTTAAGCGATAGGTCCAATTCGAAGCACCACCAGAATACTGCGTAACTTCGACTGGACCGATAATTTCAGAGCCATTCTCGATCAACCAATTGCCAACTGCACGAATGTCAAGTTCTTCACCTTCACGTACTTTTCCACCAACATCAATAACTGACATGCTTTTTCCCTGAATTTTTTCTGTTTTAAATCAAAAAAACTTTGAACCGTAAGCTAAGTTTGATTTTATATACTGACCGTTTTATGTATAACATCTTTAAGATAAAACAGTCAGCATTCAATCATTAAACTGTTACTTTTTCTTTGAAGCATATCCTCGTTTTTTTAATTCTAATTTTGCAATCATTCCTTTATGAACTTCATCAGGTCCATCTGCTAAACGTAAGCTTCGTGCTTGTGCAAAAAAGCCAGTTAAAGGGGTATCGCGAGAAACGCCCATTCCCCCATGAATTTGGATCGCCATGTCCACCACTTTTTCAAGGACTGAGGGAGCAACCACTTTAATTGCAGAAATTTCAGTAAGTGCTGCCATATTACCTTGAGTATCCATTTTGTAGGCTGCGTACAACGTTAATAGCCGAGCTTGATCAATCGCTACTCGCGCTTCTGCAACACGTTCTAAATTTCCACCCAGCTTCAAAATTTCTTTACCAAAAGCACTGCGGCTCATACCTCGATCAATCATTAATTCAAGGGATTTTTCTGCAGCGCCAATACAACGCATACAATGATGAATACGACCAGGACCTAAACGACCTTGTGCAATTTCGAAACCTTGTCCCGCTCCGCCAATAAAATGACTCACAGGCACACGGACATTATTGAAACTAATTTCACCGTGACCATGTGGTGCATCATAGTCACCAAATACAGGTAACATACGTTCTATCTTTACACCTTGTGTATCTACTGGGACCAGAACCATTGAGTGTTGATGATGACGGTCTTTATTTACATCAGGCGTATGCGCCATAAAGATAATAATTTTGGCATTCGGATCGCCTAAACCTGAAGACCACCATTTACGACCATTTAAGACAATTTCATCTCCATCCACCACAGCTGTTGCCTGCATATTGGTTGCATCAGAGGAAGCAACAGCAGGTTCTGTCATACAAAATACTGAACGAATTTTGCCTTCTAATAGAGGTTGAAGCCATTGTTGTTTTTGCTGCTCTGAACCATAGCGCCAAAGCACTTCCATATTGCCACTATCTGGAGCATTACAATTAAATACTGTTGGTGCAAGTAAACTACGTCCAGACAGTTCAGCAATATGGGCATATTCCTGCACTGACAAGCCTGCCCCTAGTTCAGGATCTGGCAGAAACATGTTCCAAAGCCCTGCTTTTTTTGCTTTATTTTTAAGAACTTCTAATTGTGCTGGCCATTGCCACGTTGTCCAGTCACTGCCTTGGTTAAGGTGATGAACTTCATTCCAAAATTCAGTTTCTACAGGTTCAATTTCATTTTCAATAAACGCCTTGGTTCGTTCGATATATTCTTTTGCACGTGCTGAAAGCTCAAACATTTTTTATCTCCCTGTAAAATCTTTTGATCAATATTTGGATAACGATCTTTACTTTACATTAGCTGAAAATTTATTATGAACCAAATGATTTAATTCAATATCAGACTATGAATATGATTCATAATAATACGCATCTAGACCTATCAATTTTCAATCATGTTGATATTAATTTATATCCACTTTTTATCGCCATCTATGAGCAGAAAAGTATTTCTAAAGCCGCAAAAGTCTTGTTTATTACACAATCCGCTGCAAGTCATGCCTTACAAAGATTACGGCAACATTTGCAAGATGATTTATTTGTACGCGTGGGCAGTAAAATGTTACCTACACCTTTTGCTGAACAGATCTATCCCACTGTGCAGAATGCATTATTTTCTTTTCAAGATATTTCTAAACAAAAACAAATATTTGATCCTAATTCAATACAAACACTGAGGGTTGCTGTACATGATGAAATTGAACCGATAATTTTGCCCCGCTTATTTCAACATTTTCAAAAATTGAACTTAAACATCCAATTTTTAAGTACGAAATTAGATCGTAAAAATGTTGTTGTAGATTTGGCTACACAGCAAGTTGATTTTGTGATTGATTTAGAACAAAACTATGGTGAAAAAATTAATTATCAAAACTTAGTTCAAGATCAGTTTGTGATGTGTAGCCAACATAAGCAAATGAATCGTAAGCTTTATTTTTCATCACCGCATATTGGAGTGTCTTCACGCCGTACAGGTGTGCTCTTGGAAGATATATATTTGAATAAAGAACAGTATAATCGACAAATCTTTTTACGCTGTCAGCATTACTCAACTGCATTGCAAGTTTTAGCACAATATCCTGAAGCGATTTTAACAATTCCAAAACAGATTTTGTCGCATCTGAATATTGAAGATTGTATTCATATTTTTGATATTCCAGTTGATTTACCTGTTTTAAATATGGGTATATATTGGCATCAAGCTTTAAGTGAAAATTCTAGACATACTTTTTTAAGAGATGAAATTTTTAAAATTTTTGCTTAGGCTATTTTAGTAATGAAAATTTTATATAAACATCATTAAGACTTAGCCCATACTCATTAAGTCATGATCTCGTTCATTTTAGTTATTCCATTATTTTTGGTCCTTAACATAAATTTAAATCATTCATGGATGTTGAGTTGTTTGCTCACATCAAAATTTATTGTTGAGAATGTGCATCTTTAATTAATTTGAATTCGCCAGATTAAAAACTAAGTATTTTTAGTCGTTTATCCAGTTTAATACGATTAATATTATATCTAAAATGCTTAGGCTATTTAGATCAATATGATTGGCATTGCTTATTTACCCTTGTTTATATTTTTGTTTTTGACTAAAATAGCGCCGAAAATTTAAACATTCTTAATAAAAACAACGTATAGGAAACTTATGAATCCTCTTGAAACGCAGACTTCAATGTCTCAACTCCACCCTGCTTCGTTTACCCCCAATAAAGATAACCCATTTTCACCTAAAGGGCGTTTTGGTCGCCTGTCTTATCTTGCTTGGTTATTTATTATCAGTATGCTCTACACATGTGTACTGTTTATTATTGCTGGTATCGCTGTTGTCGCGCTCATGCAAACAGGAAGTCAGAATCCAGCTGCTTTATTGCAATCTGGCTTAGGCTATTTTGTTATTTTCCTCGCTGTTGTTGTGGTTATTGCTTTTACCGTAGTCAATATTTGTATCGCGATCCGACGTATCCATGACTTAAATAAAAGCGGCTGGCTATGGTTATTATTTTTAATTCCTCTTGTGAATATTTTCTTTGGTATATATGTGATGTGCGCCAAAGGTACTGAGGGCAATAATAACTATGGTCCGCAACGACAAACCGAACAAACAGAAAAGTTACTCGGTAGCTTATATGCTGTTTTCTTAGCTATTTTTATTGTGGCATATGGTTCGATTGCAGTATGGATGATTTCAATGCAAGGCAGCATGCCACAAAGCATGGATAGTATGGAAATGACTGAGCATGATACGTCTAACTTAGAACAAGAACTTGCGCAAGCAGCTCAAGAGCTCGAACAAACAAGTGATGAGATCGAACAATCAGCACATGATTCTGAACAAAGCACTGAAGCAGCAAATCAAACTGAAAATGAAGATACTCATTCCAACACACAAGAAGTCAATCAAAGATAATGCTTCCTGAGTATTTAAAAGAGGTCTAATCAAGACCTCTTTTTTATTGAGCAATCATAATCATTATTTCAATTTTTCAGATTGGTTAATTAAAGAAAATTTAGCTTGATTTTCACGGCGTCTTACTCAACGAAAAAATTTGTCATCATTTATCTAAACAAAAAGAACAAAGCATTGATTGGTTTGTAGCGCATGAGTGATACATCACCTACGCAAATCTATTTAAACTTTAGATATAAAGCGTGGCAATGGAAAGTTCATATCATTCAACAATAGCTTTACTGCATAGATTTTATTGATCAATAGAAATTATAATTTACGCTATGAGTTTTTCAATGGCTTAACGATATGAAAAAGATCTATTGATTTAAATAAAAAATGAGGAATAAATTCCTCATTTTCATTTGTTCTAAAAATTAAAATTTAATATGCCCATTGAATCAACATTCTAAAAAAACCTGCAATGATAGCTAACGTTAAAAAACCACCAAGCCATAACAAAATAAACCACTGTGTTTGAGAAAGTTTCAAAATTCACGACCTCGCTACTGACAATGTATCTGGTTTCAATCAACCCAACGATCAATTTAAATCGCTGACTCTTCTATCTTCTAAAAGGTTTACTGCATGAATCAGTGATAACCCTCATCCCCAATACGCACTTTGTCTCTAAACACCCAATATGAAAGCCCGGTATAGATCAAAATAATGGGGATTAAGATTAAAGCACCAATTAAGGCAAACAATTGACTGCTTTGTGGCGCTGCAGCATCCCAAATCGTGATAGATGGCGGAATAACATAGGGCCATAGACTGATGATAAATCCAGTATAAGCAAGGAATACCAAAGCTAAGGTGTAGATAAAAGGGCTGAGTTCATTATGTTGTTTACATGCACGTAAAATCAGAACAGTAAAGATCACCACCAAAATTGGTACAGGGCTGAAATACATCAATTGAGGCTGACTAAACCAACGTGCGGCAATTTCAGGATGTGCCATTGGTGTATAAATACTGACAGCGCCAAAAATGAGTAATAATGCAATCACTAACTTCGGCATGAGTTGATACATACGATGTTGCAAATCAAGCTCAGTTTTAAAAATCAACCATGCGCAACCCAAAGCAGCATACAGTACAACCACACCAAACCCAGTAAAAATCGTGAACGGCGTCAACCAATCTAATCCACCACCTGCATACATATGATTTTCAACTTTAATCCCTTGAATATAGGCACCTAAAATCATACCTTGGAAAAAACTGGCAAGAATTGAGCCACCGATGAAAGCCTTGTCCCATAAATGTTTGGTTCTATTGGCTTTGAAACGAAATTCGAAAGCCACGCCACGGAAAATTAAAGCCACCACCATCAAGATAATTGGCATATAAAGTGCGGATAATACTGTGGCATAGACCATCGGGAATGCAGCATATAAACCCGCCCCACCCAAAACCATCCATGTTTCATTACCATCCCAGACAGGGGCAACCGTATTCATCATCACATCACGTTCTTGTTGATCCTTGAAAAATGGGAACAGAATTCCAATACCCAAATCAAAACCATCCAGAACCACATAAATAAATACACCAATGGCAATAATGACAATCCAAATCAGAGATAAATCAATCATTATTTAGGCTCCTGTTCGTTTGAATCAACACTTTCATCTACACTGGTCAGTGGTCGTTTCGATGCAAGAATTACAGCTTCTTCACTATGTGCTTGACCTTCAGGTGTTGAATAAATAAATTGCGGACCTTTATGCATCAGTTTCAACATATAGTAGATGCCAATTCCAAAAACAACACAGTAAACCACTACAAAAATAATCAGTGTTAGACCGACTTGTTCAGCAGATACAGGTGATAAAGCATCTTTCGTGCGCATCACGCCATACACAACCCACGGCTGACGACCAACTTCAGTGGTGAACCAACCTGCAAGCAAGGCAATAAAACCCGATGGTCCCATCACAAAAGCAAAACGATGTAGCCATTTGTTTTCGTATAGCTTACCGCCCTTGCGTAAGAACAAAGCAAATGCTGCAAGTAAAATCATCAGCATCCCTAGCCCAACCATGATTCGGAAGCTCCAAAACACGATGGTCGAATTAGGACGGTCTTCAGGTGCGAATTCTTTTAAGCCTTTGACTTCACCATCCATCGTATGGGTCATGATCAGACTACCCAAATTTGGAATACCGACTGCATATTTAGTTTCTTCAGCCTGCATATCAGGAATCCCGAATAAATATAAAGGCATACCTTCACCTTTATTGGTTTCCCAATGTCCTTCAATCGCCGCAAGTTTAGCAGGTTGATGCTTCAAGGTATTTAGACCATGGTTATCACCGATTAAAACTTGCAATGGCGCAAGGATTAAAATCATCCACATTGCCATAGAAAAAGAGGTTTTGACCAAAGCATCACGGCGACCTTTGAGTAAATGCCATGCAGCGGTCGCAGCAACCAACAATGCTGAAACTAGGAATGCGGCAGCTGCCATATGTGCTAAGCGATATGGAAATGAAGGATTAAAGACAATGGCGAACCAATCTTGTGGAACGATAATGCCATTTTCAATCGTGAAACCTTGTGGCGTTTGCATCCAACTGTTTGAGGATAAAATCCAAAACATTGAAATACAGGTACCCACCGCAACCATTGCAGTTGCAAAAAAATGCGCCCGTGGACCTACACGTCCCCAACCAAACAACATGATTCCAAGAAAACCAGCTTCAAGGAAAAATGCACTGAGCACCTCATAAGCCAATAAAGGACCTGTGACAGAACCTGCAACACGGGAAAACTCACTCCAGTTGGTTCCAAACTGATAGCTCATGACAACGCCTGATACGACGCCCATCCCAAAAGCCACAGCGAAAATTTTCACCCAAAATTTAAATAAATCTTGGTATACAGGATTTTTTGTCTTGAGCCAACGCCATTCTAAAACAGCCAAGAAACTTGCCAATCCGATTGAAATTGCAGGGAAAATAATATGAAAAGACACTGTAAAGGCAAACTGTATACGTGCCAATTCTAAAGCTGTTAATCCTAAATTCATGACATCACCTTATGCATAGATAAAGGTTGAGTATTGAATGCTTCTCGCAATATTTTTTGTTTTGCCAGATCAGCATACGCCTGAAATTTAGCCATAGTCTGTTGCTTTATGTTTTCATTCTGAACGATTAACCCTAAAAATTGCATGCAAGGGATCGTTTCCTGCCATTTGAGGAAAATTGAATACATCATGGTGATTCTCTACATCATAAATTCGAAATAGCATCCGATTGTTTTACATGCTTAAAATTAAACATTTCAAAACAATGGATGGAAGAATATGTTTATGTATAGCGTATCGGTGGGGCTCGCCCTTGAGGAATAAGAAATAAACGCTGTAATTCAAAATAGACATGTTGGAAGGCTTCAACATAAGCCAACAAGCGTATTTGTATACGCACCAATATTTCTTTTACGCCAATTTCAGGTGGCATCACCAAATTACCATAGACCACACAATATTGGCATTGATGGTTCATATCATGATGATCATGACCTGAAGATGTTGCCTGTTGTGTTTGATCTAAGTGTAAATAGTGATGAATAAAGCTGGATTCTTGCTCATGATGACTATGTGCATGTGTTGGACGTAACAAAAATTGAGTGATGTCTTCACAGACCGGAGCAATTTGATATTGTTCAGGCAAGAGCGGCTGTAAAAAAACCGCAAGCTGTAAAAATACTGTTGCAAATGCTAGCAACAAACCACTGCGTCTTAACACAATTGATTGCTCATATTGACAGAGATACGAAAAAGGAAAATGTCACTTGATGCAGTCATTCTTAATCTGTGGTCAATAATGACTGAATAAAAACCAAGCACATTACTCAACTTTTCTTATATTACTATAGTACATTTATTTTGTTATTCAAAGCTTCTTTAGCACTATTTTAGTAATACTTTGCACTTTTTTTCATTTAGATTTTCTATATAAATCATCACTCGAATAGATACATTGATCAATTTATAAACTACATTGGATAAATAATAGTAAGACTTCCTATAAAGCAGATTTTAGCAACGGCTAAAACGACGGCGATACTCCAGTGGTGTCAATCCTGTCTTCTTTCTAAATAATCGTCTAAAGGAACTTGGATCAAGATAACCAACACTTTGCATAATCATGTCAATGGATTGTTCTGTTTCCTCTAAACGCTTTTGCGCGGCTTCAATACGAATCGCCTGAATATAACTATTCGGTGGTACACCTAAAGCTGTTTTAAAACGGCGAATCAAGGTCCTCAAAGTCACATTAAACTGCTGTGCTAAAAAAGCGATGCTGATCGGCTCTGCAAAATTAACTTCTATCCATTGTTGTATACGCTGCACCAATTCATCATGATGAAGATTAGAAATTTGTAGAATTGAATAAGACAGTTGACTACTACGACGATAATCAATCACAAAAGACTTCGCTGTTTGAATCGCAATTTCAAAACCATAAAAATGTTCAATCAAATGCAAGCCCATATCAAACCATGCCAATCCTCCACCAGCACAATAAATATGTTCAGAGCGAGTAATTAATTGCTCAGTCTTTAAATTAACATTTGGATAACGGCGATCAAATAAATCTTTAAAGCCCCAATGTGTTGTAGCTAGACGTTGATCTAAAATCCCAGCCTCTGCTAAAAAGAAATTACCCGTACACATACCGACAATCATCCACTGTTGTTGGTTTGCATATCGAATAAAGTCTATTACTCCTTGCTGTTGGCTAACAATCTGTTCAATAGAAGCCCCTATCGTCGGAACAACGATGACATCCGTAGCTTGAACCGCATGAAAGGCGATGTCAGTCTGAATCTGTATACCGTTTATACATTGAATAGCATCTCCGTTTAAACTGGCAATTTGGACTTGAAAGAGTCTCTGAACATCTTGGTTCTGAATACGATTCCAACTGGCTCCAGTCATTGAAAATAAATCAACAATACAGGTCAAAGCTGAAGCCAAAGCACCATCAAACCCAACCACGGTGATTTTAATCATGACTAAAAATACTGTAAGAATAATAATGTCATTTATAGCACTGATGATGTCATTTTTGACAAGTCTTATGTTGATATTTTTTGATTAAGCTCGTTTCAAAATAAAAGTATTTAAAAAGGAATTTTTATGTCGTCATTGATTCATGCTAAAGATCTCAACTTTTTGCTCTATCAAGTTTTCGAAGCAGAACAGTTAACTGAATTAAACCGCTACAAAGAACATGATAAAACCACCTTTGACAGCATATTAAATACAGCACAAGGTATCGCAACAGACTATTTTGTCCCGCATAATGCCAAAGCCGATCAAAATGAGCCTATTTTTGATGGCGCGAATGTCAAAACAATTCCTGAAGTTAAAATTGCATGGCAACAATATGCTGCTTCAGGTTTATTGTCCGCGCAGCATGATTATGAGCATGGTGGGATGCAACTTCCCACTCTAATACATATGGCATGTCATTCATTTTTTATGTCCGCCAACCCTTCTACAGCAGCATATCCATTTCTCACTGCTGCCGCAGCAAACCTGATTCAAGCCTTTGCTGCACCTCAACACAAACAAATCTTTTTACCCGCAATGTTTGATGGTCGATTTGCTGGAACAATGGCACTCACGGAACCAAATGTCGGTTCTTCATTGGGTGATTTGACCACCAAAGCGATTCCGCAAGCAGATGGTAACTATCTGATCAAAGGTCAGAAAATGTTTATTTCTGGTGGTGATCAAGATATTACTGAAAATATTGTTCATTTGGTTTTAGCAAGAATTCAAGGTGCGCCGCAAGGCGTTAAAGGAATTTCACTGTTTATTGTGCCAAAGTTTAAAACACATTTAGATGGTTCTGTAGCAGAATCGAATGATGTCCATTTGAGTGGTTTATTACATAAAATGGGCTATAGAGGGACAACTTCGACTGTGCTTAGCTTTGGTGAAAATGATCAATGCCAAGGTTATCTTATTGGACAAGCTGGTGATGGCTTAAAATACATGTTCAAAATGATGAATGAAGCACGCGTTGGTGTAGGTCTGGGTGCAGCGATGATTGGTTATCGTGGCTATTTAGAATCTTTGAACTATGCAAAAAATCGACCTCAAGGTCGATTGGCTGAGGAAAAGGACCCATCCAGCAAACCTGTCAATATTATTGAGCATAGTGATGTAAAACGAATGTTATTGGCACAAAAATCTTATGTAGAAGGAGGATTGGCTTTATGCTTATTTGCTGCACGTTTGATTGATGAACATCAGGCAGCGGACAATACAGACAGTGCGATTCTTTTAGACTTGATTACACCAGTCGTGAAGTCATTCTCCTCCGCCTATGGTCCAAAAGCCAATGATTTAGCAATACAAGTGCTTGGCGGTGCTGGATATACAAAAGACTATCCTGTCGAGCAATGCTACCGTGATAATCGCCTCAATCCGATTCATGAAGGTACCTATGGCATTCAGTCCTTGGACTTATTGGGGCGTAAACTATGGCAACATGATCAACAAGGCTTAAAATTACTGTTGCAACGTATTCATCAAACGCTTGATGAAGTCAGTGATGATGCTACCCGCGAAATTGCTACTATATTCTGTAAGCATTTAGCCACGATTGAAAAAACCACCAATATACTCGGCGCTGCACTTAGACAAGGCAAAACCAAACAAGCCCTTGCCAACTCAGCACTCTATCTCGATATGTTTGGAAAGTTACTGGTTGCTTGGTTATGGCTTGAGATGGTCAATAAAGCAGTAAAAGCGTTTAAAGAATCAACGCATCAAGAGGATATAGATTTTTTAGCTGGAAAAATTCAAGCAGCACGTTATTTTATAATGTGGGAACTTCCTGAAATTGAACATCAAGCCAAACTTCTAATCAGCTTCGATGAGACATGTTCAATGATGCAAAATGAGTGGTTTTAAATTCAAAACAGTTCAATGAAAGCACCTTAACTGCAAAGTTAAGGTGCTTTTTTAATAGGTATTTAAGTTATTTAAACACTTTAAAACGCACAGCATCATCCATATATGTTTTTTCTGACGCATCAGCTTCAATTGAACCAAACACCAACTGCGCACGAAGTTTCCAATTTTTAGGAATATCCCATTCAGCATGAACTTGCTCATCTACAATAGGATTATAATGTTGTAAAGAAGCACCTAAGCCATCACTATTTAAAGCGGTCCATGTTGCAAACTGTGCAATCGCGGTAGAATGTTCTGCCCATACTGGAAAGTTATCGGCATAAGAAGGAAATTGCGCTTGCAAATCTTTCACGACATCTTGGTCTTCAAAGAATAATACTGTTCCAAACCCTGCAATAAAACTATCCATTTTTACTTCAGTTTTTAATGCACTTGCTTCATCTTTAGCATAAGTTTTGAGTTGGGCTTTGACAAAATTCCAAAATTTTTCATGTTCAGCATTAAACAAAATCACCGCTCGAGAAGATTGCGAGTTAAAAGACGATGGACTTTGTTTGATTGCTTGTTGAATGAGATCAGAAAGATATTCTGGAGATTGATTGACATGACGTCCAATCGCATAAATGGTACGGCGTTTATGAATTAAATCTAAAAAAACATTCGACATGAATTAAAATCCTTGGATATATCCTCGGGAAAATCCGATAGCACTAAAAATATTGTGAAGATATTTTAAAAAATCATTAATTTCAATGAATTGATAAAATCTGAAGTATTACAACATAAATAAGTGGCTTAAGAATATCTGATTTCAATATAAACTTTGAATAAAAACAAATCATCAACATTAACTACTCTTCGATCACACACCAATGTTTTCTTAATGGATCCATTTGATTTTTATCAGAACAACATGTTTGCTATTTATACAATTTTTCATCTTTATTACACATAAGTATCTTATTTTTGAATAGCGTCCTTATAATCTTCTGCAATCAAAAGTTCTAAGCTTTTATACTGCTTTAAAAAATCAATGAGTTATAAATGAAAGTCTTAAATTTAATGGGTCTACTCAGTTCAATCTTTATTCTATTTTTTATTATCTATTCATTATAGCCACTTAATATAATCAGACCCTGAAATGACACCGTTATAAGTTCAACAAGAACAGTAATGACTGCCCTTGTGAACGATGATGTACTTTCGAGATTTAATTAAAAATGTGCATTTAATACCTTTGCAGATACAGTGTTTTTCCAAAGCTCACGTAATGTCGGCAAATAAAATTTTTCACCAAGATCAACCAACTCAGCATCAATCAAGGCATGTGTTTCATGCATAAATAAATAATCTAGCTCAACCGTAGATAATTGCTGCTGTTGTTTGGCAAATTCTTTACGCTTGGCTTGTGCTTGTTTAAGCAGTTGATCAGCAAAATTCTTGGTTTTATATTGACTGATTGCCTGTAATCGTAGTTCGATCACGCCCCAACCTGTCAATAGTTTTTTAAAGGTTTCAAAGTCTTCACTGGTCGATTCCCATGTCATTTTTTCTAGATCTTCATCTTCTGGGAGTACAGGAAGTAAAATTTCCATCACACTAGGAAAAATCTTTTTGAAATTTAAAATAAATTTAACAGGATGTTCACCAGGATAATCTTTAAACTGAACATGTTTCTGGGCATCTGTTAAATAAATAGACAACATTAAAAAATCCTTAGTTAAGACACTGTTTCAAATGATTTATTCATAAAATATAAAATACAAATAAGTAAAGAACAGCAAAAAATGCAATCTCACAATTATAACAGTATATTCAATTCTAATTTAAGTATTAAAAACTCTTTTAGGCATTTTGGATGATTAAAAAACCACTGAGTATGATGATTTTTTAATCCACCCGATTGAAATTTTTTGCATGGGGTATGCTCTGACACCGCTTGGTCAATCGCTGAAAGCGCCTTTTAATGCCTTATATGATTGGACTGTAGAAAACATGGAAATGATTCGAACGTATCAGTCTGATTATGACAGTAATGATAAATCAGTCATTAAATGAGAATCACTAAATGAGAATGAAGAATGTGATTAGATCTATGATGAAAAAAAAAGCTGAATTAACAAATCGAGTATTCAGTCCATTCATCATCAGTACAAATTAAACCAAGCAGTTTTTGATTTGATCGTTTTAATATATCAAACTAATGCTTAAATCATAAAATCTCATGGATGCTAAATCGCTAAATGAATCACTGCGATTAAATTATTCACATTAAATATCAGTAATTTAAAAACACTCTCTATAATTTATTGTAAATCTTTTTAAAAAATCACCATCGGCATTGTTGAGTTGATAAATAAAATTGCCACGTGTCGTTTTTTTAAAAACTTCTGACTCAAGTAAGTCATCTTTTTTACACATATTTTGCTTAATCAAACGCTGATATTTTTGATCATCAAATTTTTTTGTTAAATCCTCTGTAGACTTAATATCTTTCATATCAGATTCAATCCACAATCCATCGCTAATCAGCATAATTCGAGAAACAACAAAGTCGCGTTCTGATTGATCCGTGGCAATGTTCTTAAAATTGTGATTAATTGCTTTGACCAACATGTTGTAAACATTGAGATCAATGATATTAAATTGCTCATCTACTGCCCCACTTTGCAAAAAAGGTTGGTCTAATGGGCTTTGAGCATTTAATTCAGCACATATTGATAGGCTGAGTAAGAAAAATAAATAACGCATTGTTTGTTCTCATTATTTAAGTCGTTGTTTAAACCATTATTCTATTCATATAGAGTTCATCTATAGAATATTTATAACACATGCTAAAGAAATGATGAATCTATTTGTATCAAACCGCCATCATGAATTTTGGCTCAGTCTTAGCCCACTATTCCAACTAATTTACTGCGTTTTTTTTATTAAAGAACATCTGTATAGTATCCCTGACCATTGAAGAGAGTGGTCAACACGACAATAAAGAAAGTGGATACTGACCTGCAGGAAGCAGGTCTATTTTTTCCATTTACAAGAAAATTAACATTAATTTCATCTGAAAATTCCTTGATATTTACATAAAAATATATGATTAAGCGTGTTTTATGTAACAATCAAAGCTCCCTCCTTAAAAAGAGAATCAAAGATGGAGTCTGTTCGACTTTTATATGTTAGTAAAATTGCTAGAGTAGATTCAGGTTTAAAGCAAAATTTAATCAATATCTTAGACGAAGCAATTGATTTTAATTATCGTAATGGAGTCACTGGTGTGCTCTATTATGGACATGGATATTTCGTCCAATGTTTAGAGGGAAATAAAAACATCATTGATGATTTATTTTATAATCGAATTGTCAAAGATGAACGGCATATCAATTGTGAAATCTTATATTATGCAGAAAATCAGACATGCTTATTTTCACAATGGACGATGAAATTTTCCCCAATCAATAAAAAGATTTCAGAATTTTTTATGCAGTATCATTTAGAAGCGTTCAATCCTTACTTACTCACTGACGAAACAACAGAAAAATTTATATCTATTTTGGCTTGTGAACCTGAATATCATGTCAACGAGTTTGTTGCATAAGCCTCCTTTGTGACAGAACCACCACATGATTTTTAATCATAGAGGTGGTTTTTCAGACTGAATTTAAATTGTTTTCTCTTGATCTATTCGAAGTTGCCGCTGTCTTTCCTCTTCATTAATGCGTTCAAGACGCTTTGCCCAATATTGGAAGGCATATTGATATTTGGCAAAAAAAGCTAAAAACATAAAGGTTAAAGCAGGTTTTAAAACAATTTGTTCTGCTTCACCCGTTACCCTGTCATAAATACTTTGACCTAAAGATAAAAAAGTTAGAACCATAAACATAAAAAAGCTTAATCTTAAAAAATTATCGAAACTTTTTCCTTTAAACATTTTATCAAACATAATTAAGAATACATCTCATTATCATATAAATTATAAGTATAAAATATTTAAGGACTTTTACAAGCTCTATAGATTTACGGCGTAGGATTTCTCAAAATTTTCTTTAAATTTAACTTGCTACGTAAAGTTTCATATACTTACGTGCCTCACGCTTCAACTACATTTTTTCACACAACAAATAGAATAATGCTTCATGATAAAAAATAAGCACTTAATTAATTTGAGGTTAATGAATATGTCAATCGATAACAATCATTCTCCAACTGAAGAAAGAATTGAGAAAGCACAAGAAAAGCGTCGTATTCCGAAATATATTTTATTTATAGTTGCATTATTTTTAATCGCAATTATTGTCTATATGCTCTCTACATGGCGAGGTTAAGCGGATAAGCATTGTTTTTAAATTTCTAAACGACTAACTCAACATAGTCATACGCTATTCAACATTGATATTTATTGTATAAAAAAGGGCTAAAATTTTTAGCCCTTTTCTAAATTTTTCAGCTACTTAACGTTTGGATGTACCATTTTTTCAGGTTGAACCACTTCGT
Organism: Acinetobacter sp. WC-743; assembly: GCF_000335555.1. NCBI lineage: Bacteria > Pseudomonadati > Pseudomonadota > Gammaproteobacteria > Moraxellales > Moraxellaceae > Acinetobacter > Acinetobacter sp. WC-743. Next base: position 41,836 of record NZ_AMFQ01000075.1, read on the forward strand.
CAAATTGTTCTGGAGTGACAAAGCCTAGCTCTACAGCGACTTCTTTTAAGGTTTTATCTTCTTTATAAGCAGTTTTCGCTACTTTTGCTGCATTTTCATAACCAATGACAGGATTCAGTGCAGTCACCAGCATCAACGAGTTATGTAAAAAATAATCAATTTTTTCACGATTTGGTTCAATGCCTACTGCACAATGCTCATCAAAACTATTACAAGCATCACCAAGCAACTGCACAGATTGAACAAGATTATATGCAATAACAGGCATATACACATTTAACTCAAAATTACCTGCCGCACCTGCAAAATTGATCGTTGTATCATTCCCCATCACTTGTGCAACCACCATCGTCATTGCTTCACACTGCGTAGGATTCACTTTGCCTGGCATGATACTTGAGCCTGGTTCATTTTCAGGAATACGCAGCTCACCTAAACCACAACGAGGACCACTCGCCAACCAGCGGATATCATTGGCAATTTTATTAAGACTCGCAGCTAAAGTTTTTAAAGCGCCTGACGCGAATACAGCTGCATCACGCCCTGCAAGTGCTTCAAACTTATTAGGGTTGGTGATAAATGGAAGACCAGTTAATTTAGCTAATTCTTCAGCAGCTTTTTCGGCATAGTCAGGATGAGCATTTAAACCTGTTCCTACGGCTGTACCACCTAACGGCAACTCATATAGCCAAATCAAAGCTTGCTGTAAGCGCTTTAGTCCATGATCCAGTTGCGACACATAACCACTGAACTCCTGCCCAAGTGTCAGTGGTGTAGCATCTTGTAAGTGTGTACGACCGATTTTGACAATATCATTAAATTCTTCAGATTTACGATGCAATGTGTCACGTAAACGTTTGACTGCTGGAATGAGTAATTCATTGATTTGTAATGCAGCAGCCACATGGATCGCTGTTGGAAATGAATCATTGGTAGATTGGGCACGATTGACATGATCATTAGGATGAACAGGTTTTTGTGAACCTAAAGGATTACCAAGTTTTTGATTGGCAATATTGGCAATCACCTCATTACAGTTCATATTGCTTTGTGTACCAGAACCCGTTTGCCAAACTACTAAAGGAAATTGACTATCCCAATTTCCAGCAATCACTTCGTCAGCTGCTTCTACGATATATTGGGATAATTCTTGCGGAATTTGATTGAGGCTCGCATTGGTAATCGCTGCGGCTTTTTTAACAAGTCCCATTGCTTTAATCATAGGACGAGGCATATGTTCGGTGCCGATCTTAAAGTTTTCTACACTGCGTTGAGTTTGTGCTCCCCACATCGCCTCACTAGGAACTTCAACTTCACCCATTGTGTCGTGCTCAATACGTGTCTGCATTTTCAACCTCTTAATCGTCCGAATTTAATTTTCAAGTGACAGCTTATAATGTGATCATCTTTATGCAATGAATACAAGCCATTACCCCAGCGAAATCCTATGCTAAACAAATAGGCAATCAATGTAAATGATAATTATTTACAACTATGCATTTTCTACACATCAACAATTATTCAAGGTATTTTGGTAAAAACGCCATTCATCTTGAATCATTTGTTTAAGTGAGCGCTTTGCCTCCCACTTTAAAACATCTAACGCTTTATGGCTATTCGAAGCCACTTGATCAAGTTCATGTATTTGGTAAACCGCATCAATTTGATGAATTTGCTGTGCAGTTACATCCTCGATCGTATTGATTAAATCTTGAATCGAACTTACAGTCCCTGAAATATCAAAACTTTCACAGACATTGTTCTGCTCTTGTAGCCAATAGATACTGGACTGGATCGCATCACAAACATCAAGTACATGTACAAAACTACGCTCAGTGGTTTTATCTTGGGTATTGGCGTGACGGTGAACTTCAATCAAATCTCGCTGTTGTGCAGCGACCTGCAATGCTAATGGCACAATATTTTTCGGTAGTGGAGTAACAAACTCCCCCAATACACCATGTTCAAAAGCACCAACCACGTTGGATACCCTAAGCGTTGCAATTTTCCATTCCTGATCCGTTCTAAAGGTGTCCTTGATGATTTCTTCAATCATCTGTTGAGATTTAATATAAGGATTCGGATAAGAATAATTAAAAGCAATTTCTTCGTTTAAATCTAAACTCGATTGTGCATAAACCATAAGGCTAGAAAGATGAACCAGACTTCTGACCCCTGTGCGTTGCATTGCTCGCAATAAACTCATAATACAACTGACATTGTCATTATAATATTCAAGAGGTTTCAGATTAGATTCTTCAATGGATTTGAACCCTGCACAATGTACAACGGTATCTATTGAATATTGTTCAAATACTTTATTTAGTGCAGGAGTATTACGAATATCAATTTTGACAAATGGGATATACATTCCTGTAATAAATTCTAAACGCTCTAAACACTGCAGATTTGCATTGGCTAGATTATCAACAATGACGACCTCTTGCCTTTGAGCTAGCAAACTTAAAACCACATGCGAGCCTATAAAGCCTAAACCACCAGTCACTAAAATCATTGTATAGATACTCCTTTTAAAAATCAATTACTTGCATAATTTCGGTGTTTATTTGGTGCGTTCATTAATTTATCCACTAGCCAGAAAAACTAAAACCAACTTAAATATCCTTAACTTATTAACCTACATGATCATTAATTTAATCTTACCGCCTTACAAATATAGTGTGTGTTGCAGTTCAGTTATGGTTGGAAATATAAAATCCACATTTCATCCACTTTTACAAAAAATACCTTATATTGGAAAAATAGCCGTAGACCAATACTTTTATTTTTGTGATAATTCTCCTTTTAGATTAAATAAAAAAACATATAAAAACAAAGGTTTATTAAATTAAAAAAGTTTAGTAAAACTTGATATCAAGTTTGGTCAAAGTAATATTTTGCAAATTAAACAAATCCACAGTGAATTCTATAGATATAAGGGATATTGTATTTATACATAACATTCCGTTTTTCATATCGAGAATAAAAAATGTGCTCTAACTATGAAATTCCTAAACGAAGTGCCCTCACCCGACTTGATGTCGAGGTTGGTCCGTTAGATTTGGAATTAAAACCGCATATTTACCCAGGGTATCATGCACCAATTATCATGAAAGATTTTGATTTGGATTTCGGTAAGTTTGGGCTTTTGCCCGCTTGGGCTAAAGATTTTAAATTCAGTTCTTATACTTATAATGCAAGAACTGAAACTGTCGCTGAAAAACCGAGTTTCAGACACGCATGGAAGTACAGTAAATTTTGCTTGGTACCCGTCCAAGAATTTTATGAACCTAAGTACATAGATGGCAAAGCACACTGGTACACAATAAAGCGTGAAGATAATCAGCCTTTTACAGTTGCTGCTATTTATGATGATGCTGTAATTAAAGACTCAAAAGTCAGATCGTTTTCGATGCTTACGATCAATGCAGATCATCACCAATTCATGAAGCAATTTCACGCTCCGACAGATGAGAAGCGTTCAATCATTGTTATCCCAGAAAAATATCGCAAAGACTGGCTCAATGCCGACAATGAACATGCTCACGAATATTTCTTTGAGCTTACAGACGAATATGTAACATTTTCACGTGACCATTCATCTGAATCAGTCAAACAAAATGACCTCTTCTAATTTAGTATTGATTATCCACAGCATTTAAATTTGAAATTTCATTTATTACATTTTAAAATCTTGATTACGTAACATATTCAAGTGGTGTAATTTATGAACATTAACCTAGATGTCAGCTCATCAAAAGCAAGACTTATGAGTCTAAAGAATGTAAATCTAGACCACTTGAAAGGTTCTAAAATCATTGATATTAGAGAGCATTCTTTAAAATCTCAGCATATTCCTGACATATCAAAAATCTCATCATTTCAAGCAATAACTAATGCTTCAATCCCCTTAGTTTTAAACAAAATTGCTGCCGGTTTTCCCTCCCCAGCCGAAGATTATATTGATAAAACTGTCGATATGAATGATCTATTGATCTCAAACAAAGATGCAACTTTTATTGTCCAGGTTGAGTCTCTTTCAATGAAAGATGTGGGAATTGAAGTTAACGATTACTTAATTGTTGATAGAAGCATTCGCTCTCAACATTATGATGTTGTCGTTGCATTCATTGATAATGAATTTACTGTTAAAAGATTGATGATTACACAACAAATGTCACATCATGAATTGTTTGATATTTTTCAGAAGCAATATGATTTTAAAGATTTACCAGCCGTTTGGCTCAAACCTGAAAACATTGAGTATCAGCCAATACTTCCTCGATCAGAACAAGAATTGGTAATTTGGGGTGTTGTCACCAAAGTTATTAAGAACTTCAAATGAAACATGAAGAAAAGATATTTGCACTTATTGATATCAATAATTGCTATGTCTCGTGTGAACGTTTCTTTAATCCAAAGTTAAACAATGTCCCAGTCATAGTTTTATCTAATAACGATGGGTGTGCAGTTGCCCGAAGCAATGAAGCCAAGCAAATGGGAATTAAGATGGGGGTTCCTTTATTCCAGATTAAAGATGTTGTACAGAAAAATCATGTTCAAGTACTTTCGAGCAACTATGCAATATATGCGGAAATGTCACGCCGATTTCATTCGATACTTGCAAGTTATGTGGCTCCACACGAACAAGAAATTTATAGCATAGATGAATGCTTTCTAGATCTTACAAGCTTTAAACATAACTATGATTTGGTGGAATACTGCCAAGGTATGCGAGAACGTATTCAGGAGTGGATCGGTTTGCCTGTTTCAATTGGTATAGGAAGATCAAAGACAGAAGCAAAAATCGCCAATAATATGGCAAAGAAAGGGAAAAGATTTAACGGAGTGTGCGATCTAGCAACCATGGACCCGAAACATCGAGATTACTTTTGGTCGCTTGTTGAGGTTAGTGAAGTATGGGGTGTAGGGAGAAAGCAGAATAAAAAACTTAATGAAATGGGGATTAAAACGGTACTGGATTTATCTAATGCGAACCCACCAATCATGGGTAAGATGTTCACAGTATGCATGCAGAGAACCGTTTTAGAGCTTCAAGGTATCTCTTGTATGCAAATTGATGATCAACCCAAGCCTAAACAACAGATTGTTGCAAGCAGATCATTTGGCGTCAAAATCACAGAGCTGCAGGACTTGAAAGAAGCAATGTCGAAATATGTTCAAGATGCCGTAGGTCGATTGAGAAAGGAAAAACTATTATGTGGTGTGATTACAGCCTTTGTTCAATCAAATCCTTTTGACACTTCTGTGCCGTATTACAGCAAAGCTCAAACATACAAATTTTCAGAACCTACTGATTGTGTTCTTGATCTTGTGGAAGTCGCTTACTTGTTATTAGAGAAGATTTATAAGCCGGGCATCAAGTACAAAAAGTGTGGTGTGTTTTATTCAGAGCTAATTCAGAAAACAAGCCATATACCTGACTTGCTTTCAGACCATCAAACTAGAATTACGAATGAAAGCTTGATGAAAGCTTATGAAGATATTCAAAGTAAATTTGGCAAAGCCAAGATCTCTGTTGGTCCCTGTTATTTCAAAGATAGAAAATGGTCAATGAGTCGAGATATGTTGTCTAAGAATTATTTTACGAAGAATGGGATGATAAAAGTTAAATGATGTTGAGTGTGGATGGGTTGTTGACTGTGAGTGACTAGTAAACCAAAATACAAAAAATCCATACTGGTACTTACTTATGAAATTTAAAAAAGAAATTTTTCAAATTTTAATTGCTATTCTTATAGTAGCAGGTTTGTTTACCTCATTTTCTTGGATTTGCATTCACTACCAAAATCCATCTGATTCAGCAAAAGAAACCCTAAGTATTGCAGTATCATTTATGGGTGTGCTTGCAACTATTTTTGCTGCTTTAATTGCAGTTCTATTATTTAATGACTGGAGAGAACAGCATAATAAGCAAGTCTCAAACTCAATAGGTCTAAAAAATTTAGAAACTTTCAATGAATTTGAAAAGAAAATTTTAGAACTTAGGAGTCATATGTCTGATTTTGAAAATATTTTAGATGACTATCAATATTATGTGGAGTTTACCGACTTATATAGAGATGGGAATATTACTTCTTATCAAAACATTTTAAGCAAGAAAAATGAAATAGATATAAGTTTTCATGTTTTACTCATTAATATTAAAAACTATATAACGATTACTGAGAGCAATCTACTCAAAAATAAAGCTGATTCATACCTACAGGCTTTTATAAATGCTAACAAATATGATTTAACTATAGACTCTCCTAGAGATTTTTTTAACAAAACTGAAACTCAAGTAAACAGATATAACGAATTAAAAGATTTGATTAAAAATGAATTAATTGAGCCACTAATTCGAAATTTGAAAGTAAAATAAGAGCCTGGGTTAAAATTATTAATTCATTTAAAAATTTAATACATTTAACACTGTGGTAGTTAAATCCTCACATCTTTCAAAGCGCTACACTCATTGTATTTGGCAAGAGTATCAATAATCCTAATTGTCATATGCTAATTTAAGTAGATTTATAAAAAATATCTAAGCCTAACGTTGATTCCCTAAAGGGATCAAAGAGAATTTTTTCATTGCACTCAACAGCTTTTTCTAAAAATTTTATTATTTTTGAAATTTCATTTATGGAAACTGGATAAATATCGATTAGCCTCTTAAACTCATTGATTAATTGATTTAGCTGTCTGTCACTAAATAAATCGTAGTCTACATAAGAAAGTTCAGAAATAAGTGGGAGTGTTCCTTCATCAGAAATTGAAACTAAAATATCTGCAAAATTTTTTGGAATCTGATAGGCGGATAGAGACTGTTGACCGTCTTTAACTGGATTAATTGTCCAAATATGAATTAAATACATAGTTAGAATTTTGCCTATAGCTTTTAATTTTCATGCTTTTATATCAATATTTTATTTTGTATACAACATAATGATGATTATGCAAATTTACCCTCACTTAGAGGGCCTCGCTTCCATCAATCTTTCTGCATCAGATGCGTGTCTATCAGCTTTTTCTGCAACTACTTTTTATTCAGTTATGCGCGTTTAGAATAAGGCATTGTTAGCAAAGAAATTATGTCTAAATTTAAATAGGTGATTGAAGCAATGAATTGATTTTCATTAAACCCAACCATTTTGCTGTGTTTTTAATCAAATTTAAATGGGATATACTGAATTTGACCATTGGAGAGAGTGGTCAATTACAATAAAGAAATACAAGATTTGCCTGTATCCTACTGGCATTATTTTTAATAATTTTAGTCATATACAATAGTTTAAATTACCTGTATAAAGAAATTCCTTCACTTAAGCTGAGCTTCCTAATGGAATCTGTAAGATTGTTGTATGTAAGTAAATTAGTTAATCAAGATTCCAACATAAAAAATACCTTAATGAGTATTCTTAACGAGGCTATTGATTTCAATTACAAGCACGAAGTTAAAGGTGTTTTATACTATGGTCATGGATACTTTGTTCAATGTTTGGAAGGTAAAAAATCTGTTATTGATAACTTGTTTTACAATAAGATTTTAAAAGATAGTCGCCATGTAAATTGTGAGATACTTTATTATATTCAATGTGATATTAACTTTTTCAGCCAATGGAGTATGAAATTTTTACCTGTTAATAAGAAAATTACAGAATTTTTTATGACAAACCATTTAGATGAATTTAATCCATATCTCTTAACTGCTGAGACTACAGTAGATTTTGTTTCGTTATTAGCTGGCGAACCAGAGATAGATATAAATGAATATTCTGAATAAGATTTAACTTATAAAGTGCTCATTCCGAGGGCTATATATATTCGAAAATCTAACTCGGAGTTTTAGTTGAGAAAAAATTATTCTGAATGAATTTATTTTTCTCAAGCTGTTGAATGCAACATATTAATTTTGCATTTTTGACACTTTATTTTATAAAACAATATTATGCTGTATCTATGAATAATAAATTTTATCATTATCATTGATACTTACCACCGTAAACACAAATTTTTTATATTTTATTTTTTGATTGATTGAGACATTATCAAGCTCATCCCACAACTCAAAGAAAAAAAATTCAGATGTTTCTGAGTAGATCCAAACCGAAAATTCATTTTTATCCTTTGTAAAAGAATTGAAGATTATATCTTTTTTCTTAACAATTTTATGTAATTTAAATTCCGCATCCTGTAGAACCAATTGATATATATTCAAAAGATACTGCCTTTTAGATTCAAAACACAATATACACCATTTAAACATTTAATACAGCTTAATTATATTAATTTATTATTTATGATAAATTTCAATGACTTAGATTTTTAAAATTTTTACTTTCTCTTCTTTTATTTTGATTATACCAGATGGAAATATTGCCTCGGTTAATTAAGACTCGATTATAGAAAGATCAACTGGTTATAAGGTAGATTTTATAGGTAAGTTTATTAATATTAGACTTATATTGCTTAATATGAATTCTATGCTAGGTTTGTGCAAAGAAGCCTAAAATACCTGAAATTAGGTATATGAAAAAAATTACCTTTTGTTATATTGATAATGCTTTTTAGATTTTTATCATCATTAAAGCTAATTTTATATTTATAGAGCCCTGAATCCATTTCAAACGGGATACATCCGAAAAACCTTACGACAACTACTGGAAAATATTATGCAAAACAAAGATTTAAAACCTATTGGATCTCTATTATCAGAAAATAATAATGCCTATTATGTAGAAGTATGTAGAGATGAAAAACATGAAGACTTATTGAATTCTTCATTATCTGCCATTCAACATACTGTTGATTGGCAGGTAATAAAAGGCAGTAATAAATTTATTAAATGTGATTCAGATACTGTTAACAATACACATGTTATGGAGTATTTATTAAATGATGATGGGAATTTATGGTACTCATACAAACTAAAAGTCAAAGTTAATAAACCTGGTGTTTATTATTTTACAGATGCTACAAATGATAAATATAAATTATCAGTTGAGTTAGAATCGTTTGAGCATGCTTTGAGTTATAACTCAAAACACCCCCAAATTGTTTTGGTAGAATATATAGAATATTGATGAAAAATCAAATATGACAAAACATCAGACTTAAATTTTTTATTATTTATATCTATTTCAAATACATTAAAAATTCAATTGTACTTGATGGACAAAATGCTAATTAGCCCTCACTAAGAGGGCCACGCCTCCTTTCTGCATCAGCCGCCTGTCTAACAGTTGATAGTGTTTTAGCTTCACTTCTCCATTTCTTTAGAAATCATAAAAAGGCGGGGAGGAAATTCCTTAAAATCATGATTTTCCGACTTATCAGTACAATATTCTACATAGTAGCGTAGTCTCATTAGGAAGGTTAGAATACAAGAAAGGATAAAAAATTTCCTTAGAGCCTTATAAAAGTTTGAGTGAGTTCATGTTTGATATCAATGATGATTTAAGAAAAATTGAAAATACTAATTTTTTTTCTAAAATGGGAATTAACAATATCGATGATGATAGAGTTATTTTAATAGAAAATTTAGGTAAAGCTTTTTTAAGTCATCCAGACGAGGACTTTCAGGAAAAATTTAACAAACTTAGATGGTTACCATCAAGTATTTCTCAAGAAGACCCATTTTACAAAAAACAAAAGAATACCTCAGAATTATTGAACTTGAGAAAATGTATTAATAAGAAAATTTTAAATGCAACAAGAGACATGAATAAGGAGTTGTTCATAATACCTCCACATGATTTTAGTCTTGCAGCTCGTGATTCAATTTGTTTCTGTTTCAGACAGTTAATGACTGAAAGATATTTACAATTAGGTCAAAAATGGGAGTTTATTGCTGAGTTATATTATTTAGGCCATTATCCTATTGGATATATTGACAATAAAATTGTAGCTATTTAAGCCTTATTCTTTATAAATCCATTACAAAGACAAACTTGAATAAGCATAAAAACAATGAAATATATAATTTTAGAACTTTGGTCATGTGTGGTATGAGGTTTGGCCAAAGTAATATTTTGCAAATAATGTTTTAGGCTTCATTCAATTTGGTAGAAGTTACCCCACTCAACACTGGCAACTTATACCGCGACTCGGCTGGTCTATTGGTTTTACCATACCAGCGGAATTCCTGAAAATCTGACTCATTATATAGTGCATAACAAACCATATTTGACTGATTGCCGCCAATACAAACCAGCTTACCAGTTTTGCTATCACGACCTGCTACAAAGCAAACATGACCGCCACCGCTGCGAGTTTTTATCGCTACACAACCATAAGCAGGTTTTGCTAGCTTTGCTCCATAATTCACATAATCTAATGCACGGTACCAGTGCTTTGGATATGCAATACCTGCAGTCTTAAGACACCACGCCACAAAAGTACCACACCAAGGTGTTTCATCTTCTTGCCACCAAGCACCAAGCGATTTTAGCCATTTTAGGATTGTTGGGTTATGAGCTGTTTTGCTTGTATTTTCTTTTAAGCCTAGATGCTTCTTGGCTTCAATCATCCAAGTTAAATCATTTGTAGTGGATACTGCTGTCGAGATCAGTGTATTGACACCTGTTAAATTCAACTGTGGTTCATGCAACTCAGGCTGTTTTTTCAAACGTGCTAAAATCATAGCAACACCAACAAAAGCGCCGACGTATTCTTTCCAATTTTCAGGAATTGAGTTTTTAATTTCCTGAGGAATCAGATTCCAAATCATTAAAAAGTGCTCAGAGAATAAGCTTAAGGCAAAAAAAATGGCGCTTAATGCGCCGATCTGTACTGATTTAAGTTTGTATGACTGTTTCCAGTTATCGATTAGTTTCATTTAAATATTGCTCCGAATGCTTCTTTAATTTCTGTGATAATTTCATTGAATGATTTGCCTTTAAGAAGCTGTACGGATTGATAAGCAATACCAATACAGAGCATTCCAAAAATAGCAAAAATCAACATCACAAAACCTTGTGCCATATGTGTGTAATGAGTTAAGTCATAGTATTCAATGAAAGCTGAGCCACCATACAAACTGATAGCTACGCTAAAAGTGAACTTCATAATGACACCCATCGTGATTTTGATGCGACCTTGAGTATCTACATCTCCACTTAAAGTAAGTGCAAAAATAGCCCCAATAACGGCTGCAACAATTTTAAAAAGCCATGGTAGACCTTTGATAGAAATTGGATCGTTCAATGTAATTCCTCTATTTTTTGGCAATAAAAAAGCACCCAACTGGGTGCCTGTTATTTTTGATGTTCAATAATTTGTGACGTCTAGAAATAGCACAGTTGCTACTGTTGTTTGTCTAACATATTCTCCTCGTAAGCTTGAAGCTTCCCATTCCGAAATATCATCACTCATCTGACTTCTACTATTTGTAATCAGCTTATTGGTAAAAGTCGTAGTATTTGTTCTGGAAAAGTATGACATGCGTTCTATCCATAACTGTAAAAATTGACCACCAGTTGGTGGACCAATCCAGTCCCCACGATATTGCCAGCTATAATCACGTTGCGCTGATAATGTCGCAATGGTTTTATTGCTTGGTACAGTTACAGTTTGACCTGTATTTACCGCATTAATTCCGACAGCTACCATTTTCATATACTTAAGATTACTATCAAACACACATGCGCCTGATTGTTCATTAAATACTTGTCTTCCATATTTTTTTCCTGACGACAAGCCAGAAACAAACACATAAGCGTTAAGACCTGTTAGTGCAGACACATTTGGTGCGTAGATTAGTATAGAAAGCGTCCCCCCGTTGCGTATAGTTCCAAGTAAAAATACGTCACTACTGTTTCCTGTAAGTGCTACACATGGATTTCCTAAACTTAGGGGCAATGCTAAATCATACTTAAAAAGCAACCCATTAATTAGCGAAAACCACGCGTTCTTTACACCAGTAGATTGCTGTGTAAATGACGATAGCGGTATCTTATTAGCAAGGGCAAGATTAAAGTAGTCACCACTAATTCTAAGTACGTTGTCACTTTCAGTTCTCAACTCAAAGCCATATCCCATAGTTAATATACTCCGTACATTACAGGATAGTTAATATTCGTATATGTGATAATATTATCTTTAATAACAATGCTTTCCTGTCTACTTGACATATTCCATGACGACACTGTCGTATTATTAAAGGCAAATATAAAAAGACTACCTCCTGCCATATCTGCACTGGATACTGTAACGCTACCTGAAACATCCGAGTTACCATTTGGATTTATCATACCTATTACACGCGTAAGCTTATCTGTAACCTCGAAAGTTAGCAGTCCTGTTTCTTCATCAAAACACTGGAATCCATATGGCATTAAGACCACCACCCATCACGCATAATCAATCTACCATTGGGTGCATATACCTCGCGCACCGCCCCAGTCTGAACCGCTTTTGCTCCATCAGGTGAAGTTGACTCCCAACGTCCAAAATTAGCAGTCAAAGACGTTAAGCTTTCAGCATAAATCTTACTTGCAGAAACATAACCAATGTTAGCGTTATCAAGGTAAAGTCCAGCTGGAACGACTGTCCCATTCGGTAATGTCACCGGTCCTGCTTGGTAATTAAAAGCATACTTGGCTTCATTACCTACCGATGCCGGTGCCGCAATTGCAAACTGATCAGCACGAATAATAAACAGACTCTTTCCCGAACCCTCGTTAATCAATCCAATACCAGCAACATAACCATTAACATCTGTTTTCACAGTGTATTGAGCTTTGATACCGTTAATTGACTGCAACGATTGTTGAACTAATGCAGTGTTAGCTGTTGTGTTATCTTGCCAAGGAACAGGTGCTGCATCTCCATTGTTCCGCTGTACTTCACAAGCTTGCGCTCTTGACATGAACTGATACGCTTCCCAACCACATTCCTGTTGCCTAAATACCACAGCCATTGTCATTGCGTTTGAGGGAGCTTGGACATTTTGGTAAAGCCGATGCATGTCACTTAGCATCTGTGCTGTATTTCCACCAGAGCTTACAAGAATAGATTTATCAGGTTGAGCTGTATAAGAATCTGTTATATATGCACCATTCTTGTCATAGAAATATGCAAATAAGACTGTCTTACATCTATGATTCTGAACATAGCCACTAATCTGATAAAACTTACCTCCTGTGACTGGAATACTTTGATAGAGTTCCGTGTATCCAACAACACCAGTTTGATCTCCAGCTACGTGCATAGAACTATTCATACTAGGCTTATACCAAGCTTCATAATTTGGATAGTTCACATTCCCCTCTTTTACAAGGTTAATGTCATAGCCATAAATATAACTAGAGTTTTGCCAACCATTTGTATTCCCCATAGAGAAGTCAGGGTTAATAAGTAAGTTACCTGACCCAGTTGGTATACCAGCAACAGTTGTACCCACCTGTGTAATAGCCTGTGAGTTTGCTTCAACCCTTCCGTTAATTTGAGTCACTGCAGCATCCAGATTAGTGGTTGCCGTAGCTGTTGCATTCAACTTATTGTTGATTGAAAGTGGCACTAGACTCGCATCATAACCTCTAGGTTCAATGTACTCATCACCTTCCCACCTTCCTGTAGTTACAAGTTTTGGTTCTCCAGTAAACTGGTTACAAGTCAACTCATACCATGTACCACCACGCAGGAATACAAACTCTTGACTGGAGTGAGTCAATTGCCCTAAAAACATTGCTGGCGACTGATTGCTCTGTGTCCAAAGATAACTGAAATTTACGACTTGTCTTTCAATATCTTGTGCGCCCCAACCAGATGCTCTTGCTTTCCAATGTAATGAAAGTGCAAAAGTTCCACCGCCATGACTTGACCAAGGAGCACTGAAAGCACCAAGTGGCATCTCAAAAGCTATCTCACTGATCCCTTTAGATGCTACAGGAATCAGTACAGGGTAGTATGTATTAAGGTCTAAAGCTGAAAGATCAAGTGCGAACTTTCTACCATTCAGCGCAAGTTCAGCCTTAGCTTCAACTTGAGTGAGAGCGGAACCTTGTGAGCTAATTGAGTTACCTTGCTGCTCAACTGTAGTCTTCAATGAATTAAGAGCATTGGCATCAGCCTTACCATCAATGGCACTTTGTAATCCAGTGACAGCAGAAGCATTTGCTTTAATCTCATTATCATGCCTTGTGACAGTCGCATCTAACTTGGTGACAGCAGTTGCGTTGGCATTAATCAGACGTTGATCATATGAACCGCCATATTCAGATGGAACACCATTGATGAAAGTAAATACCTTAGACCAAACATCATTGGCAGTATTCGATGTAAACATAGCATTTACAGATGAATACTGTGGCGCACCTTTCATAGTCATGACAATGGGCAGATTGTTTCCATACCAATTAACAAGATAGTCATCAGCTAGCCCCCACTGACTTTTTAGCACACTTCTGACATCAACAACCTGAGATGCATTGCTATACGAAAAGCTGCCAAGATGGTCTGCTCCCACAATAGCAATGAACGTACCATAAGCCAAAGAATCTAAGAAGTTCTTCATATCAACATAGATTTGATATGAAGCTTCACCTGTATCAACACCATAAGTATCGTAATGCTTTGTATTCACATGGTCACCATATCCATTAAATACATAGATATTTAGTCCACGACTTAGGTTAGCCAATTTCTCATTTTTAGAGTTAAACAAACCGTAATGTAATGCAGGATTAAAACCATTCCTAATGGTTGTTAAGGTATAGTTTTTTGTAAACCCAACTTGTGCAGTTACAGATGTGATTGCCTGACCTTGTGAAGTAAGCGAATTACCCTGCTGTTCAACAGTTGACTTCAATGAATTCAATGCAGATGAATCTGCCTTATTGTTTACTGAAGTTCTTAAATCAGTGATCGCCTCTGCGTTAGCATTTGTTTTATCACCAATTGTCGTAACTTTAGCATCCAATGTTTGAACAGCACGTGCTGTTGCAAAATCATTGTCAGAAACACTCCAGTCCGTTGGAATATTGCCCTTTTCAACAATCGGTCTACGAATTTTATATGTCCCAAGACAGCCTGCAAATCCAAGATGAAATGCAAGTCCCCCAGACTCATGGAACTTACGAGTGTGATAGAATCTGTACCATTTGTCGTATCTCAACTCTTGCCCTTTTACCAATTGTGTTGGTAAGTAAGACATTGAATCTTTCCAATACACATCAGGCGATTTTACAACAGAGCCAGTAGTAATCATGAAATCAAACGAAATGATCACATCATCATTTTCATTACAGTTTGCTTGTACATCTCCGAATTGATAAATGTCCCAGAAGTTTGTATACCAATTGTGGTTATTTTCCTCAACAACAATGGTTAACTCTTTCTTATCCTCGCTAATGCTCGGGATAATTCCCGTACCTCCAGTTCCAGCTCCTATCCATGTCTCAGCATCACGAACCAAGTTTCTTGAACCAACAGCAATATTATCAACTTTAGCCTCAACCTTTGTAATCGCTTGACCTTGTGATGAAATCGTATTGCCCTGTTGCTCAACTGCAGTCTTCAACTGATTGACGGCAGAAGTATCAGCTTTGCCTGCAATTGAGTTTTCAAGAGCAGTCAGCGCTTGTCCTTGTGATTTAACATTGCCATCGATGGTCTCTACTTTAGAGTCAAGCGCTGTTAATGCTGAAGCATCAGCTTTGCCCACTAAAGTATTTTGTAATCCAGTGATGAGACTACTTTGAGAATTAATCTGATCACCAATAGTCACTACATCATTTTTAAGATTTTGTACGACCGATGCATCAGCCTTATCAGCGACCGTATTTTGTAATCCAGTGATAATACTGCTTTGGCTTTTAACTTGATCCCCAATAGTCACTACATCATTTTTTAGATTTTGTACGATCGATGCATCCGCTTTACCCTCAATCGCAGAATCTAATGCCGTAAGTTTAGATGTGTTTGCTTCTGTTGCCGTAGCAATCGTACTGATACGCGTTTGGACATTTGATAGTGAACCATCTATTGAAGCTTTGTAGTTGTCTAAGGTCTCAATCTGTGATTGATCAGCATCTTTGCTCCGTGTAATTTCCTGAGTTAAACCATCATTCAGTGCTTTGATACCCTCTCTACGCCGTACTGTTTCCTCAGTTAAAGCATCATTCAATGCTTTGGTTTCATTTCTCCGTTGTGCTGTTTCTGCAGTAAGCTCATTGGTTAACTTATCTATTTGTAAAGACGTAGCTGTTGCAATTTTATTGACTTCTACAACCAAGTCTTTTGCCTCTGCCCCGACTTCAATACGACTGATCAAATCTTGATTTAGCTGACTATCGGTAATCTGACCGTCAAGTAATTCAAGTACATCTTTGGCATCAGATGTGGTTGTACCGTTTGTCCAGTCAGACCAGTCTCCGATATTCCCAATTCGATCAATCAAACGTGCTCGATAGAATTGAGTCAGATTAGGCTGTAATCCTTGGATGACTGTGGTTGTGGTTGGATATGCAAAAGAACCTAAAGTTGCAATGTTGGATGTACTGTCTGGTGAGACTTGGATCTCTACATAAGCTGTATCCAAAGCATTTTCTGGATAACTCCAATCCAGTTTCATACCAAATAAAATGCCAGTTGCCTGGATAAACGCCACTTTTGGTGGTTTGCCTTGCTTTCCTGTTAATTCAGTTAAAATTGAATAGGTTGGCAAAGATGAAATATCAAAAGCACTCATCGCAATAACTCGCGCTTCATATTTACCGGCGTAGATACCGGCTATCTCTGCCGAGTTATTTCCAGTTAAAGGTAGTTTTAGCCAGGTACCATTATCTTTACGCCATTCAACTTGATACTTGGTTGCACCTTTGGCTTGTGGCCAACTGATGACCATGGTTTCAACAGACATTCCTTGTTGAACCATTTGCTCACTGGAAATCAAGACCGATTCAACAGGATCTTGAGTTGTAGGGTTAATAATTGAAATTGGGCGATCATCTATATACGCACCATGATCAATTGCATCAAACTTAGACTCATTGTGCTGAATTGCCGTAATGGTAAATTGGTGCTGTTCATCTTGAGAAATTGATACGACACGAAATTTCATCGTCGCTAAATCTTTCGCATCAATCACCCAAACATTTTGTGGAGCAACAGAATCGAATGCTGATACAACAGTAACGACCCGACCTGTAATACTCGATACAACTCTTGCTTGTGCCTTGCCATCCTCACCATTAACAATTAGACGGTCACCAGCTCGGCATACAACATCATCACGATCTAAGATGATTTGCTTTAAATCAGCACTGACTGATGAAATACGCCCACCATTTGCACGACCAGCCAACAACTCATCAGCAAGTTCAATCACTTTACCAGGGAATGGAATATAGCCATCCAACCCAACTTTAAAGGTGACAGTTCGAGTTTCGAGTTGTTCAGTTTTTAAAGCCCATTGACCAGTACGTTGTGCTTGACCTTCTGAGGTACAGCCCCATGCTTCAAGCTCAAGTAGTTTTACACCTCGATCACGTGCAATCGCGGCTTCATCACGAACAAAAACATATTCCGTCTTATAGCGATTTTGCGGATTATCCCAAGCAACTTTAACTGCATTATGCCGATCACGAGCACGTGTACCGGTATAATTAATCCCCATAGCACCATCAATAATATTGGCGGATGTATAGGTAAACATCGTATCTTGTGGTAAATCAGCCTCACATACGATCGATGCACCATCCCAATAACTGATTGCACGAAATAGGCCTGCAAGTTTGCTTAAAATATCGAAAGCAGATTCAGCACTTTGAATGTATACATTACAAGTGAAACGTGGCTCTTGCCCACCTTTGCCATCTGGTACCAACTGATCACAATATTGAGCCAAGCGATACAATGACCATTTATCAATCATTGTCTCTGTTAAGCGGTTACCCAGTGCATATCGCTTATTGGTACATAAATCATAGTAAATCCAAGCAGGATTATTGCTGTATGCACGCTTAAATAAACCATCCCATATTCCGATGTAAGTACGGCTTACAGGATCATAGTTGCTTGGTACCTTGATCTTTACACCCTTTAGGTCAACAGCAATTTTAGCAATATTCGAGAATGTTTCAGCATCATATTGCACACCAATCAAAGCAGTATTTGGGTAAGCAAGCTTAAGATCGACAACCTCAGTAATGGCTTGAATATACATCTTATCGCTGACATATTCTGAGCTTGAATTTGGTGTTTTCCGAGTAACACGAATCAGCCAATTGTTATTAGCTTCTGGAAGCCCAATTCGATGGGTACGTTCATAATTTGCTGAAGTTTTACCTGACATCTGAGTATCAAGCATTAACTCCCACGATCCGCCATCGGTTTGAACTTCAATGGTGTAATCAATCACAATCCCCGAGACATCACCATTTTTAGGATCTTGTTGTTTTAAAGCACCAAATCTAACACGTACAATCACAGCATCAAGTGTAAGATTAGTCACACCTTTCACCCAAGGCGTATCGCTTTTAAGTTCAACACCTACCGCAGTTTCAGATGCAATGCTTTCAAAACCTTCCATGTAGGTTTGGTCATTGGTCCCTGATCGAAAATCTAGAGTGACATCTTGAAAGTTTCTTGCACCACTGTCGTTTTCTACGGGTGTGTCATCTAAATAGATAGACTTGTAGCCATTGGCTAAACCTTCAACTTCCCCTTCACTCATGCCATATTGTAAACGTGCATAAGTTTTAGATGCCGTTGTATCGTTAGCAACCTTAGGTTGTCTTTGGCTTTGACTACCACCTTTTGCACCTTTAACTGTTTTAAGCATACTTTTCACCACGCAATAAAAAAGCGCTTTACGCGCTTATATTCTTCTTAAAATTATTTCTTACCACCACTGCTGCCACCGCCTGTATAACCAGCATCAGCAGAACTAAAGGTATCGACTGCAAACTGACCTGCATTCACAATAAATCCTCCAACCTCGCGCTGACCATACAGAATCGGAACTGGATTACCTTGTGCGATTGTGGTGACTGCTCCACCAAAGCTTTTATTAGCCCTGTTTCCGTCTTGGTTTTGATCTTGTGCATCCGCTTTAGGAGTAAGCATTTGTGCAATTCCGCCTACAACCATTCCTGCGCCTGCACCTATTAAAGCAACTCCTAAATTTGACGTTACTCCACCTGTCCAAAACCCTGCAACAATCAACACAGCACCAAGCACAAGCTGTAAAACACCACCATTACCACCAGCTCCCATAACTTTTGGCACAATCTTGATAACTTTGGCACCAGTATCAAAATCGATCTGATCTTCACTGATGTTTTCATCATCTTGAAAAATGGCAAAAGCTAAACCTTGTTCATGCGCATTCAGCATGAATTGTTCAAAGCCTGGTACTTGAACGGATAAGGCTTTGACTGCTTCACGGGTACTTTCAACAGCAAGCTTAAACTCCTTACCAAATTTCTTTCCCAATACGCCATAGAGTCTGATCGTTTTAAGCATCTTTGTGCCTCACTATTTTCACAACACGTTCTTGCCATTGTTGCCCAAAGATTTCACGCACGGACTTTCGACCATAAGGATGATGTAGGATTAATGGTCCACCAAAACATGCAGTGCTTTCTTCTGATTTGAATTGCCAATGATCGCCCAACCAGATCACAGCATGGTTCGGGTGTTCTGTACGTCCAACATTACACACCAACATATCGCCATACTGCGGTTGACTGACTTCATAAAATCCCGCTGCATCTAGGTTTTCTAAATAAAGCGATTTATGATCTTTATCACTCCACCAATTATCCAAACGCTCAAAATCAATGAGTTTAATATCTAACTCACGACGATAAAAATCACGAACAATTGAATAGCAGTCTTGGTACCCATGATGATAGTCACGACCAATGAGTGGTGCTTTATAACCACAGGGTTCATAGACTTGAAACTCAATTTCAGGATAAGCACAAATCACCCATGGCTTTTCATGAAGTTCAATTTGTAATAAGTCTAAATCAGATGCGCGTGCTGTCGCATTTGGATGTGAATGTACATAGGCTTGAATCTCACCTTGATCTTCGGCATTCGCCAAGTCTTCATGGTGGATTTGAAATTGACCGTGTTCAGCGACATTACGGCATGGAATGTAGTCATTTGAAACAATAACCCCGCAAGATTCTGCGGGGAAACATTGTTTAGCATGAGTTAGAATCGCTGCTTTGAGTTTTTTATTTAATTTCATCTTTACACCATTGAAGATGCAGGGAATCCACCAAAATGAAGCTCATTCTCACGACAACGGCAACCTGATGTTCGATAGTTACATCGATCTAAAACAGGATTGTCTGTCGATTCATCTTTTTCGGTAAACATTGCTGCACCAATGTAGCCACATTCTTCACTTCGATATTCCCAGTTGCAGTAATTTGAGATTTGTCGTGTAGGAATTTTTAGCCCTTCAAAATCCACCGGATTAGAAAGTTCAAACGTCACTTGCTGAGCATTTTCAGAAGTCTTTTGTTCAATAAACCAAATCTGCTCACGTTTCTCGCTTGAGTTCGCACTGGTATTCCCAGTACTAAAGTTTTCCGCATCCAGATATTTGGCTAAAGTGTTGATGACTTTAAGCTTTGCACCGGCAAAATCTCCAAATTGTAAACAATATGCAGTGACTGCACCTTGAATACCATTAATATTGTTGGCCATACTTAAAGTAGGTGCGGAAGCCTTACCATCACTTCGCATTTCTAAACCACTGACTTCCAGTGCCATGGGTTCAAATGTCTGACCATCAAAGATGATGTTACGATGCCAAACTTTTTTATCACCAGTATCAGTAACCATCGGACCATCAGAACCAATCGAGCTATAAATCTTTTCCCAATCTTGGAATGAAATATGTCCGTGGAAACGCAAGATGCCAGCACCTAAAGCGCTGGCATCTAATTCAAATAAGGTAATTAAGCCATCGACATAAAGTTTCTGAAAATCACTGTTTAACATCATCATTCACCACAATATCAAGGTTTAAACCCTCATCATCATAAATAGCCTGGATGGATTGGATTGAAATCCCTGAACGATTCTGCATAGAAACAATATAGGGAATCAGCCAACTGATAAATTGTGCTTCTTTTAATGAGATACGGCTTAAATCAGGCTCTTTATCCTTTTTTAAGCCGATTAATACATCATCTGTCGCCTTGTTATAATCAATCGATAGGTAATCTATTTTTGATCCAAACTCATAAGCAGATGCATCAATTTTAGCCATGAGTGCTGCAGTAAAACTTGCTTCGATTCGTGTAAATTGCTTTGACATTTTTAATGTTCCTTCAAGTAAAAAGCCCCAACGACTGGGGCATGAGGTTAAGTGGATTTAGGGGTAAAAGACTTGGGTAAAAGTTGTGGATATTTGCCAAACATCTCCACCAATATTCGTTAATTTGTAATTCACATCAGATTTAACCCGAACCTCTCCATCTAAAGGAGCATTCCAAAGAAATGAGTCAGCCCCTTTGTGTTTGTCTAAGAAATCTTTAATTTGTTTAATCTCAGATGAATAAGCAGTTCGACTATAAGCCCACTGCCCTTTTCGATTATTAATTCCGACAGAGATATGTTGCTCATATCCATCACCAAATTTGGATGAAAGTATGTTGAAGTCTCTAGTCTCTGAATTACCATCAACACTATTTTCCCATATGAATTTTTCATTGCTCATTAAACGATACTCGTAAAAAAACCACCCGAAGGTGGTTATAAAATTGTTAATATTTAAATTGGCAACTTTTGCTGATAGGTTGCAGTGAACCAATCAAAGTTTTTCACACATTCTTCCAATTTAAGTTTTTGATCTGGCTTTATAAAATTCTAAAATCACATAACATTGAATATAAAAAAAATCCCCCTAGGGTACTTTATTTGAGAGTATTTCTGTAGCAAATAGCTGTCATATTATTTGCAAAATCAGTGGAAATCTTATCTTGATATTCTTTCGTATCAAACCTAGGCTCTTTGTAAGCTTCGACAACGATAAGGCGATAGAGCTTTAATAGTTTTTTATTGCCTTCGTCTTTTGATTTCTTTTCCATCTCATCAAACATTTCCATTTGCTCAGTTATAGGTGTTCCCCATTGACGCATTTGCATTATTGAGTGGCTTATCCCATACATTTGCTCGCATTGTTTTGCTGCGAAAATCTCAACTGAAGCAAAACAACAAAACAACCCTATCAACAACATTCTTCTCATTCTAGCCCTCCTTAATTTACTCATAAAATATCAATAAATTAAAAGAATAGCCACCGAGATGGCTATCTACCTTTTTTTATCCTGTCTAAAGCACCACCTTGACGTTCAGCATCTCTCCAAGATTGAGCTATTAAGGATTTGGTTTGTATTTCATTTTGCTTTTGCATCTCCTTTAAAACCACTTGCAACTCATTACCATTCCACTGTGTTGTCGCTTCTACAGGTTGCGAGGTTTGATTAATAATTATGACTTTCGGCTGGGCTGACATGCTATTGCTTTGCTGAATAGATTCAAACTGCCTCCTTTCAACATCAGCATTGCTCATTCGAGAAACACCAATCAAGCCGCCATCTCTAAACTTTTCAGTTGGTTGCATGTTGGGTAGAGAGAACTGATACTTAGCTGCATTAAACTCGCTCTTAAAAGGCAGTTCACCTGTCTTATTCATATAATTCAATGCAACTAAACCAAGTTTTGATACTGAAGCTTGGCGGATCATAAACTCGCCATTCGATGCCATGATCGGAATATCATCACTTGTTCCAGTACCTTTACCTGTGATGTGTCCACCAGTAGCAAAGCCTTGAGGCGTAATTGCTTGGATCATCGCCAAGAATGTTCCTTGATCCAAAGCAGCCTTAGCACCTGCTGCTACTTTCTGCCACACTGTACCAGGTTCTTTAGCATAAGCATCTGAAACAGAGGACCATAAATTCATACCAGCTTGAGTAAGTGCAAAACCCTGTTGCATTGCAAACATTGTTTTGTAAGCTCCTGAGCTTTCACCCACAATCCCCCTAAACATATTTGCAAATGAACCAGTTAATTGCTGAGCTTGGGTTAACTGCAAGTTCAACGAATCCTTTTGATACTGATTTTCGATATCAATCATCCGCTGATTATGTGCAGCCCAAATTTGCTCACGAACCTCTGCCAATTTCTCCAGATCAGCACCTGGTTCTTGCTCTTGTCTCTCAACATCAGCAATTTGAGTGTCAAAAAGGTTCTGTGACACATCCATTCTATTAAAGCGCTCTTGATTAACTTGATATCGTGCAGATGAACCGTCCATTTGAGAACGAACCGAATCCCAACCCATGGATGCATCCTTTAGTCGACGATTCATGTCTACTTGATTCTGTAATTCAAGCATCTGTGTTTTAAAGGCTTTTTCAACAGGATCTTCATTACCCTGAGCAATAAGCCTTTTTTCTATGTCATATTTAGCCTTAGTTAATTGAAGCTCTGACATATAAAACGCTTTTGTTTGGAGTAATTGCTGCTTTTTCGTTAAACGAAACTTTTCAAGTTCATATTCACGCTGTTCGTCAATGGATTTAATAGATTCAGTCTTTTGCTTTTTATTGAAGTCAGCACTGGCTTCAACTCTAAGTTTTTTAAGATAAAAATCATTTTTGATTTTTTCCTCACCAACCCAACGCCAACTATCAACCTCCATTGTGAATTCAAATTGTCTAAGTTGTTTTGTTTTCTCAAAGCGAGTATTTTCATCAGCAATCAGACTGTCTAAGCCATTCTTGCGTAAATCTTTTACACGCTTGATATGGTCAGCTTCGTCTTTCTCACCTAGCGAGTAATAGTTAGCTCTTAAAGTTTCGATTTCCTTTTCTGTTTTTGCTTCAGCCTTGTCTTGAGCTAAATAAGATCCATAAGTGCCAGTACTCGCCCCACCTTTCACCTTGCTTTGCATACTTGGTGATTGATGAAGAAGTTTAAGCACAACACCGTCTTCAAAAGTTACCGTGCTGTAATAGCCGCCACCTTTTGAATCATAGGCAGTCTTTACATCTTTAACCGCAACTTTAGTTGTGATTGGAGTACCTACAGGCATTGCAAAATCAATACCTTTATGGAAACTTGAGGCTCCAGCAGTCGGAGCTTTTCTTTGACCATAATCAGAAGAAACACGGTAGCTTGAAAGAGATTTCCCACCAGCTTGAAGCCGAGCTATATGCTCAGGTGATACTTTCTGCCCATCACGAGAGCCACCATAGCGAACATCTAGATGTGCGCCTGTACCAATACCTGAATTACCTGATATTCCGATTAATCGCTGTTGAGTTTTGACTAACTTTTCAGTTTCCTTGGTTTGCTGTCTTTTGGACTCAGTAATATCATCCTCAAGTTTTTTAAGAGCCTGTTGCTTATCAAAATACTTTTGGAATACCGCCCACTCTTCATTGGTTAAGCTACGAGTTTTAGGGATTTTGTTATTATCATAAAACTCAGATAACGCCTTACCCTTTTCTAGCCCATGACTTTTGATATTGATCAGTAAAAAATCAGTATCTAGATTCTTTTGAGCATATGACTTTTGTAAATCTTGAAGTTTTTGGAGTGCTACAGCTTCTTTTCCAATCGCTTTTGCTTTTTCCTCGTGCCCTTTAATTACTTCAGGAGTAATTCTTAAAATGGCATCCAATGAGCTTTTAACTTTATCGTAAGCTGTTTTAGCTTGATTATTTTTATCAATCAAACTTCTTAGCTTTGCAATTTGTTCCTCATTGAGGATATTTAAGTTTTTAACGCTTAAGTAGAACTCATCTGACCCAATTTTGCCTTGACTGTAAGAATCATAAAGCTTTTTCAACTTGGATTCGGATTCAAGTGAAATCTGCCCTTGAGAATAAAGAACATTGATGAAGTTATTTACCATTGATGTTGCTAATTTATAAGCATCAGCACTTTCTTTAACTGTTGCGGAAAGTTTTGCTTTTTCAGCATCACGCTGTACAGCACTCAAATTTAAGTATTGTGTTGTTAGCTCTTGAACACTACTCTTTTGAACATCTAATACCAATGTTGCATCTTCTGCATTCTTTTTCAGCAAGAGATAACTCGCCGCTACACCAGCAACAGCAATACCTAGACCTACAGGTCCTAAAAATGCTGTAGATAATGATCTAGCAACCAATAATCCTGCTTGCTGAGCTGTGTTATTTGCAATAATTGCACGCGTGTTTACTCCCCATGCAACTGTACTTGCTCCAATTGAAATGATTTGCTTAGTAATTTGAGCAGTAATAGCACCCATTAATGCAGCAATGCCGAGTGATGCAAATAGCTCAAAGTTTTTAGAGATAGACAAAATCCCATCAGATAGTAACTTTGCACTGCCACCTGCATTAGCAGTTTCACCTATATATTTTGTTAAGGCATTACTTAGCGTTGTTAATGATGCAGCAATGGTTTTATTGGTTTTACTATAAAGTTCATCAACAGAGGCACTCGCTTTTTGCAAAGCCTCAACGACTTTTTCACCTGTAAGTTGTCCTGCCGCACCCATCGTTCGCAATTGAGAAGTGGTAACACCTAACCCTTTTGCAATTGCATCAGCCAACCCAGGTGCTTGTTCAAGGATGGAATTCAGCTCATCTCCTCTGAGAACTGAAGAGCCAATCGCCTGCCCAAACTGAACCAATGCCGCCTCTGCTGCCTGAGCGCTCGCACCGCTAATCGCAACCGCTTTTGAGACTGTATCGGTTAGCTGAGCGGTTTCTTTTAGGTTTAATCCAAGTTGTTTAGCATTTTTGGCAAAGACTTGATAAACCTGAACAGCACCATCCCAAGAAGAGCCTGTATTTTGGGCAATAGCAAATGTATCTTGCATTGTTTGGTTTAACTCATTTTGCCCTTTAGTAACCAACTTCAGTCTATTGTGGATCTCAGTATAGTTGTCAGCTTTTGAGATGGTTCCTGCGATAGTCACATAACCTGCAACAAATGATGCAAATTGCTTGAATGCTAATCCAGTCTTATCAACTTGCTTCTCTTGCTTCGCTAACTCCTGAGTCTGCTTTTCAACAGCCTTAGTCGTATTATTCACAGTAGTATTGAAGTTTTGAGTAATGTTGCTTGTGACTTGAATGGTCTTGCCAAGCTTCGAAGTTGAATCACTCGCCTTTTCACCACCAGTAAAGATTTTAACCAACTCTTTACTCAACTCTTCAGCATTCTTTTTAGCCTGCTCAGAGCTGATTTCAATTACTAAACGGCTTGTTTGTTCTGTCATTTGGAGTACCTTTAGGCGTAAAAAAGGCGCCTAAGGGCGCATTGTGGACAATAAAAAACCGACCATTTGTAGGTCGGTTTAAAAATCAATATTCATTTTTACCTCTAGCTATTTAGGCGCCAAATCAAAACAGCAAGTGACCCCATAAAAGTTGCAGTGCTTGCTATAACAAGGGATATAGACTTCCCCCAAGCCATTATGATGGCTACCTTACCAGCATCTTTATTGCTCATTTTTCCCTCTATACTAATATTGGGTTTAGTGTTACTATTTTCAGACATAGATTTTTTATTCCTCTTGTTCGTGCTTTGTTCAACTGGAAACCAAAACCCCGATAGCTACCAACTATCGGGGTTTTACTTTTTAATTTCATTATTCACTTTTTCATAGCAAATAATATTTTTGTGCGTTGTAAACCGCGCCTCTACAACCAATCACTTCTTCTTACTCGCCTCTTCCAAAAACAGGTTGTCTAAAGCGAAAATACATTCATTAAAAATCCATCTCGGCACTGGCGATTCATACTGCTCACAGTAATCATTCACAGCCCCAAGACTTAAAGCCATAGGAATGCATTGCTCATACTGTCTAGAACGAGCAATCACGTAATAGGCTGAAAGGATGGAGTGAGCTGTGTATGAATATTCAGGCGGTAGATAATAATCAGGCAATGGCTGACCTAGCTTTTGATAGACTTCTCTTGCTTTTTCGATGTCCCACTTCGCTGTTTGGTACTTGTAGAGCTGGATGACTTTCCCAATGTTTCAGCCTTTTCTTCGTTGGCTTCAACTTGAATTTTTTGGGCTTCTGCAAGGATCCACACAATTAGCTCAATTGACTCATTTGTACTTGTGCAAAGAAGCTCAGCATTTTGCTTGGAATATTCAAAAATATTTCCTTCTTCATCTTCTAAACCTTGCCAGTTCAAAACTAAATGAGACACTGCCTTACTAAATGATTGAGCAATTTCACGAGAGCTTTCGTCTGTAATGTCTCGGACACCTTGAATCTCTTGCTCAATACGAGTGCCACGCAACTCCATGCAATGCTTGAATGAGGGCTTATCTATTCCTGCAATCAGGAATTTAGCACCATCTTTGTAATCAATCAGCTTGCTTGGAATTTTGGTTTGTTCTTGTTCTTCAATTTTAATTTTCATGCTTATGGACCTGCCACGATAGGAATACGTTTAAGAGTAGGTGCAGCATCTGCCACAGTGAATGAAAATTGTGTGTTAAGAATGTCGCCTGCTCCACCACTCGGTAGAGGTGCTGAAACCAACACATTTGGAAGTGACAATGTGTATTTATTCCCATCTTTATCTTTCAGGCTATATTCAAGGCTAATCGGCTCATTCAAGAACTGTTTTTCATATAATTCAGCAGTGTTTTTAGACCATGCAACTGTGAAGTTAACGCTGCCTTTCATGATGGTTTCCAAAATTCCAGAAATATTGTTTTCATAATCCAAACACTTTTGAATCTGCATTGTATTATCAATGGTCAATTCAATCTGAGTGACGCACATCCCTGCTTTCTTTTCACCTTCAATCAAGATGTCGCCGGTTGAAAGACTTGTAAATGGAATTGCATCTCCTGCAGGTGTTACGGTACCAGTAGGTGCAACCTCATATGCAGTACGTTTCATTGCCATAATTGAGAATTTAGAAGTCACAATGCCACTATCTGGGATGCTTAAGGTCCATTGATTGATATGGCAGCCTGTGAAAACTTGAAAGTTATCGATATCAGTAAAACCGCGAATAATCGAAAGTGTTTTTCGACTAGTGCCACCAAATGTTAAGACGTTACTATTCCAAGCATTGAAGGCAACAAGCTCTAAGACACCATCTTGAATGCCATAAGCCCATTCAGATTCAATATCACCTTGTACTTCAACACCAGTCACTAAAGTACCAGCTGCAATTCGTGAATCTTTGATTGTTTGTGATTCTGTGGTTTGTGCCGATGCATCCAAACCATTGGTGGTGAATGCAAATGTATTCCAAGTTGTTGCAATTACACCGGGTGATGCTTCAAAACCAACTCGGGTTAGCTGTTTAGCTCCAGAACTCATAAAGTTCTCCTTAATTTGGGCATAAAAAAACCTCCTATAAGGAGGTGGATTGGAAATAGTTAATTAATTTACAGTGTAAGGCGTATGCACATTCACTTGATAAAAGTCCGGATTATTGGGTACTTCAATCACACTTGATGCTTGAAGCTCTAAACCGCCAATTCTATAAAACTGTACGTGTTCCGCTAGTTTTTCAGCAACAATAAGAGCTGAGTCTGTTCCTGTATTGCGTGGAGCGAATAACTGAATGAACAGCATTCCTGTAGTCCGTGTGCACGGCTTATCGGCTAATCCTACAATACGCTTGTCACCACCACCAAAACTTACTTGAGCCCATATTTCATTGTGTGGTGGTGTGAAAGGCTTACCGCCTTCAAGTGGTTGGTTTTGAAATTGAAAGTGTTCTTTTTTTATAGCCTTACTTGTAAAGGTTTCAATCAGTTTTCGAATCTCACGTTTCGCATCAATATCTCTCATTTATACTTACTCGCAATATATTGAAAAGCCAATGTGTAAACACCATTAGGTGCTTGCCGTGAAAAGCCACCTGCAGATTTTTTAATGTACCCTTTACCTTTTACCCAACTTCCTTTTTTAACAGGATCAGGATAACCACCGTACTCGATCACATCACCGTAAGGAGTATTATTTTGGATATATGCTTTGTCACCAAATTTAAATGAAGCAATTGTCCCAACAGCTGCTTGTACTGGATCGCCATTGCCCTGCTTGATTGAGTAATCTTCTGTATTGATCGATACAATGTGCGAGAATCTATAAGAGCCTTTATCAACTGGTGAGCGTACTGCAACTTGCTGTAAAGCATCTGCAATAATGTTCTTACAATGTTGATTTGCATCTTCTTTAATTGTGTCAATAAAGTCGGTTGGCTTGATGGACCATCTGCTCATTCACTCACCTTTCTCAACTGAACTTTCCAAATACTTCCAGTCGGATCAGTACCAATATCAACAATACGAAAAATACCTTTTTCAGTTTTCCATTCATCATCAATTTGCGGCACGGCAGTAACTTCATTTTGCAACACAGTTGCTTTGCAGTCTTCGACTTGATAATTCTCAGGCTTAACCAGGTCTTTGGCATATGAACCAAACAACACACCACGACCTGTGTAAATTACAGTTTCAGACTCAGGATAAGTTTCAGTTTCAAAATCCATTTCACCTGAATTAATAATTTTAGTGCAAGTGAATGGATACACCGCATCAGTAAGCTTTGTGTTGAATGCTTTGGCTAACTTGGATTGAACTTTGTTTCTAATCACTTTCACTTTCCTCGTACATCGCAAATAAGTCCTGAGCAATTCTTTGAATAGAATAGGCTTCAAACTCCTTACTTGGATCACTTTCCCCCATACGTAGCTTAATACGTTGCCATATATGGACCGCCTCATGGAGTAAAAGGCTATGAACCTGGATAATTGTTCTCTCTATATCACCAAGCTGCACGATTGCTAATGTAGAGTCGTTATAAAAATTAACCTGTGCATCAGCACCCATTGACATGAATTCATCCACATCACCCATATCAGCAAATAAAATGTCCATATGGACTTGATTACGAGCCAATGTATATTCAACATGATCAAATGGTGATGAATGCCAATCAGGAACATATTTATTATTAATCATCCCCGATATACTCCAAATGCAAAGCCTTTAGGTGTTAAATCAAGTGATGCAATATAAGCTTTAGCTACTTGCTCATGCTTAGAAATAGCCACACTACCTGCAGCAAAGGTCTCATCAACCTTACCCCCATCAGCATCAACCATTTCCCTTGTAGTTTGACGCTCTACGCCTGAGTAAATATCACCAGCTAAAATGCCCTTGATAATTTCACATGCTGCATCTTGCAATAAAGGATCAATTGGATCAGGAACAAAACCTATTTCATTCTTCATCCAAGTGTTTGCTAATTTAATGAGGCGAGCTTTATCACCAGCTGGTGCAAAATCCGCCCCTAGTATTTGCTCAGCCTGTTCTTGGGTAATAAAGCTCATGGGTTATTCCTTTGGTAGCAAAGCCAGCAAATCATCTTTTTTGGCATCAGATGGGAATTCAATTCCTTTCAATTTCAGAACATCTTTTAGTTCATCCACTTTAAGTTTTGAATAATCTACTAATTGAAGTTCAGCGATACGGGCTTGCATTGCTGCGGCATCGTTTTTAAAAGCAATAAATTCACCCTGTGCGGTGGCTAATTGCTCTTTGGTATTCGTTAGATCCAGTGCAACTGCATCAAATTGCTCAGTGGGTACCAAACCAGTCAAATCAACAGGCTCACCAGGCACAAGCCCAGCCTTTAACGCTTCCAATTGCTGTTTAAGCTCATCATTTTCAGCAACAACTTTTTCACATTCAGCTTTTGCCTCATCAATGACGGCTTGAAGCTCAGGTGTGATACCGACTTTGACATCAATAGTTAATGGCTTGGCTAGTGATAGTTCTCGAACATTTACAGGTATTTCAAGCGCTTCATAATCAGCTTTAATTTGCGGATAGTCACCATAAATCACAACTGATTCAGCATCTTTATTAGGCTTGTCATAGTAACTAGGGTTTTGAAAAGATCCTTGATCATCAATTCCTGAGCTCTTTTTCGCATAGATTATTTTCAATTCTTTCTCCCAAAAAGAAAGAGGGCGAAATGCCCTCTTTTATGGTGTACCTGATAGATCAAGCAATGTACCTGCAGTCATCTTGTTGCTTGTTGCATGCTTCTTCCAGTTTGCATCCGCACCTAATTGTGCAAGTGTTGGGTTGGCACCTTTTGAGGTATCCCAAGAGTAACCGAGCAAGTCAAGGTTAAATGCACCTTCAGCACGCATACCTATTGCTAAGTTTTCTTCGTCGTTAATATCGTATGCACGGAAGCCAGGTGCTTGCGATTCAGTGACTGTCACAGCACCAGCCTGCAAACCAAAAGCATCATCATCTTCAATTAAATCTGTGACCAAAACGGGTTTGCCTAATGTTCCAGGTAAACCGCCATAAATAACAATTTCTGATTCACCGTAAATTTGATTTGTTAATGCTTCATCTACAATGTCGAAATATGTATCTGAGTTCATCACCCAAAGTGAGATACGACCAAACTTATCACCGAACTTGCGCATGCCTTTAGTTAAAGCTTTGCGACCATCTGTAGCGATACTACCTTTAGCAATCATATCTGGATTACTGCTAATGGCTGCTTTTAATGATGCCAAGCTATATTGCAAACGACCATGTACCAATGCATCTGCTAAGTCATAACCAATAATTTCAGCGAACTCTTCGGGAGAACGTGCACGGCGTTTAAATGCCTCTTCAGTTGAAGCGTAAGGACCGTATTTAAATGGTACTTTTACACCAACTGATTCCCCTGCACCAATTTTTTTATTGGTCACTTTAGCAGTTGAGTTCACATCACGGTGTTCAATGCTACCGCCAACTCGATAGAAAGATTGTTGATTGAAATCACCTTGAATGATTTCATTTACATAGCGAATCGCCCCGTTAGATGCTTGGTTAAAGACGTTTAAATTGTCTTGGAGGCGCTCTAAATATGCTGTTTGCGCCAATTGATTATAGATAATCATGTCGCTATTTACGGTTGTAGTCATTACGACTCCTTATTTATCAAGTTTTAAATATGATTCTTGACCATGTGTACGGATGTATTCAGCTTTTGCCTTTGCATCCATTTGGCTGCGTTTTAAACCAGTATTTGCTCCACCATTGTTTTGGAAGCCTCCACCAGAACCTTGACCACCTTTTAAAATTTGGTCTTTGTATTGGTATCCACCAATCAAAGATTCCAAGGCTTCATCAAAATCAGCAACTTCACCAGGACGAGAACGTGAAAAGATTTTTTGACCATCTGCACCGTAAGCTACAACCTTGCCATCTTCGATTTTGAAATTTTTTCCGAATTGGGCTTGGATCATGTCAACAGGTACAGAAACTTTGTCGTGAATAAACTTAGAACGAGCAAAACCGCCTCCAATAAGTTCGTTATGCAATTGAGATTGATAAGAATCACGCTCTTGAACGATCGGAGCATATTTTTCTTCAACAGCTTTAATTGCTTCAGATTTGATTTTCTCGACTTCACCGGCATCCACCAGTTTTTTATCATCGAAATTTTTTAATGTATCTAAAGCCTTTTTGGCCGCCACAGGATCGTCAATACCCTCAAAAGCTTTCAAAGAGTTTTCTGCTTTTTCATAACGCTCACGATTTGTCTTTGCCTCCCCATTTAATCGTGTGATTGTCGCTACTGTTTGAGGTGCATCATGTGCGACTTCTTTACCATCATCGTGAATGTAAATCGGTAGACCGTTTTCATTCACTTCTGCATATGTTTTATTTTCAATGGTTACTGTCTTAAGTTTCATAAGTCATCCGACCCTATTTCTAAATGAGCATCCGCTCGTTGCGCCTTGTTCATCCGAACGTTAGGCAATAAAAAAGCACCTCGAAAGGTGCTAAATAATTTGTATGCTTTAAGCTTTATCTTTTAGATGTTCGCCAGTGCATGTTTGGAATGCTATAAACCACATCTTCAACCAATGATTTGCCGTATCGCGCATTACAATGGCATCAGCTCGACCATTATTAAATTTAGGTCTTAACTCATATTGCATAGCGAAAATATTGAGCTTAAGAACTTTTTGATGATCTTTTAAATTGGTTTTTTCGAGTTTTTCTAAAATCTCACGCTCAAATAACCATACAGTGCGTTTTAGTCCTGTTTTCTTTGGTTCTTTTTTCACAGCCCTAGCTCCTTAAATGTGTCTTCATCCATCTTTCTAAGCTTAGCAATGGTAAAAGGCTTACCGCTGAGTGAATCAATGAATTTATCCAATGGATATTTACCTGACTTATAAAGCTCAAAGCGAGTCTTACCTAACCAATTACGCTGAAATGTTTCGTCTTGTGCAGCAAACCATTGTTTGTATGTCGTATTCGCACCAACTTGACCAATATCCCAGTCTTTCCCCTTTTCCTTATCAACAACGTAAGGACGCACGCCATCAATATCACCATCAGCATTGCAAGCAACTTGAATGGTTCGACATCGACGATGGTAAGGTGGTCTTTCATGATTCTCATCAATCTTTTGTACACGACCATCCCGCACGGCACAGAGCTTAGAGGTACG
Organism: Acinetobacter sp. WC-743; assembly: GCF_000335555.1. Classification (NCBI taxonomy): domain Bacteria; kingdom Pseudomonadati; phylum Pseudomonadota; class Gammaproteobacteria; order Moraxellales; family Moraxellaceae; genus Acinetobacter; species Acinetobacter sp. WC-743. The sequence continues at coordinate 75,332 of NZ_AMFQ01000075.1, forward strand.
GCTATCAAGTGTCGCTATATCCTTGGTGTATTTAGCCCCAAGATCTTTCCATGTATTCAGATAAGTTTCATTACTGATGTGCGCCCTTGCTGTGCGAACTTCTGCATCGATAGAATTACGCGTTTGTTCTAATAAGCCATCTTTATATTCAAGCTTTTTAGTGCCTTTGATCCGCTGAATAATCTGCTGATTAGATTGCCCATGAGAAACGCCATCTCGAATAATGTATTCAGCTTTCTTGCGCATAGACTCAGCCACATCAGGAAAAATGAGGTCAATGAGTTGACCACCAGCAAAGGGCTGCCTACTGACTTTCTTAAGTAGCTTTTCACCATCAACCTTAGGCGTTTTCTTACTGGCCATTCGGTAGATGTAGCCAGCTTCATGAACCGCCAATACGACTGCAGAAGCTGTAAAGACCTCGGGCAGTGTCACGGCGATGGATTGTTGCCATTCTTTTAATAGATCCCGAATCTCTCTGAGTGCGGGAGTTGTGTAAGCAGCTGAAGCAAGTGCCTTTAGTTCGGCATCACTTAGTTCATCGAGTAGATCGCGTAAGTTTGAGATGTACTGATTAGAGATACCATTAAAGCTTTGGATAATTTCAATGATAGCTGAACTTGATAAACGCTGTAAAAAGCTATTGTGCTTAGTCAATGCATCAATGATTGGATCATTCATCAAATTCACCTGCTTTCTCTTGATCTAGTTTCAACCGCATTTCTTCAAAAGAAAGCTCGCTAAAAGTGCCCGTTTGTTCGTACTTGTACCAAACTGACCAAGGTAGATGTTCTGAAATAGCAGCATCGTATAGACGTTTAGCACGTTCTTCACTGAATTTAGGTTTATTAAAATCCTGAGAAATAGAGTAACTCAGTTCATTAGGACCAAACTCATGACCATCCATGGCAAATTTTGCACACCAACGTAAAGCCAGAGTAAGTGCTTCACTAATATTTGAGACTGCAAGTGAAACTACCGAATGCTGAATCGAATCCTCATTGTCTGCTTGAGTCGCAGTCTTATTGGCAGATCCAACCTCAATTAAACGTGCACCAAGCTCTTTCATTGCAGTCATTTTTTCATTCATGAGCTGCTTTGCCAGATTGTTTTCTTTAGCCTGAACAATCTCAACTTTAGTTGGAAAACCAGAGCGTGCACCAATTGCCAACTTATCTCGCCTGATTATTTCGTACTGCTCTGTACTCACATCAGGCAATGAAACTGTAGGTTGACCAATAATAAAACCTGATTCTTCAACATCAGCAGAGTTCCGATAATGCGCTAAGTTAAGATCAGCTAGATCCAACAACGGTGCATTATTGATTTCGTCCGTGTTATCTACTGCACCACAGAAAGTAAAGGGAATATATTCCCAAGTTACACCACTGTAGTCAGTTGGTATGATCTTATCTTGTGCTACCCAGTTCTTGTCCTTATCCAAGATATAAACCTGAACAGTATAAACAAAGCCATTCTCTGACTGTTCTAAACGCAAAACACGATACTGGTCTCGTGTTTTCTTGCTGAAACCATCAGGCTCACGCTCTGATATAGATTCACGGATTTTCACAAAGCTAAGTTTGCGCTGATTACCAACGACAATATGATCCCAATCTTCAATCACAGAAGCTTCTAAAATATGGATCATTGGATAAGCACCTTTAAGCTTATCCTCTGCTTTATTTTTACTTGCTGCTACTGTTGGGTAATCTACATACACACCACAACGATACTGTTTTAAGATCGATCTTAACATTCGTTGTGAACACTGGAAGATTGACCGTCCTGACCCATCAGCATTACGCTCTAAATACTCCAACTCATCAGGTCGAGTAAAATCAGGTAGCTTATTAAATGCTGTACCGACATAACTACCCAATGTGCGACCAGTAATGCCATAAAACACGGCGCGCCCTAGATAGTCTTGATATCGTTCATCGTCTCCTTTGCCAAATGTTTCAGGAACTGGTAAATAGGTTTTTCCCGCTTCCTTAATCGTTTTCTGACCTTTGCACACATCATCTACTTTCTTCCAGAGCGCGATGTTTAAGTCATAGTCTGTGTGTTTAGTTGTAATTCCAGCCATTTTCTATCGTCGTCCAAAAATAGGGAAATCCAGTCGTGTCACTGGCTTAATGATTGGGAAGCGTTTAGCCAATGGATAACCACCCGCATCGCCTACATGGTCTAATCCTGCAGTTTTATCAGGCATCCCGAACTTGTCATAAACTTGCTGTTCTAGAGTTTCAGTGAAACGAGGACATTTATTTGTATTAACTTTCAACGTACGCTCACCATCGCCATTTAGAATTAATGCATTCACTGCATTAATACGATCTTTAATCGCGGGGTTAGTTCCATCAACCTCAACCCTAAAACCCTTGTCTCGCAAAATTTGGTGATCTGATTCACTGCTATTTTTTGAAGATGTGGCTTGACCAGCTGCATCAGGAATTACTGTCATTTCATGAAATGGAAAACGCTCAATGAGTAATGTTGCCATGGTAGGCGTATCTCTTACCCCAACCATCTCATCCAGTGCTAAAGGCTTACCATCACGTATGACATAAACAACTGCAGCCATCTTCAAAACGTTAAAGTCCATACCAACGATCAAAGGCTCTCTAGGTTGAATCTCTTCATCCGTATGATTAAGCTTTCGATCAAAATCAGGATAAACCGCACCACTGGTCAAGTTCACAAACTGACCTTTTAAATACGCTGAGATTAACTGTGGCGGGTATGATTCAAACAAAGATGAAATATAATCATCTGGTAAATTATTTTCATTGTCATAAGTTGAAGCTTGGATCATGCCATATAGCTTGCGTTTTGCTGGTGATGAGTTTGCCTCTTTTACGAATTGCTCATAAGTAAACTTAAAACCCTCAGGCGTGGTCGCAACATCGATACCATTCGTTAGACCAGGATGTTTCACACGCATACGCGCAATAATTTTACGCCATGCCTGTTGAGCCTTGTCCTTATTCATGACATCGAGTTCATCAATTAGAGAGTGACCAACCTTAAAACCTACGATCGTTTGCGGTTTCTCCATTGATCTACAAATAACAGTACTGCGGTACTGTCGACCGTAGTACAGATCAACCTCTTTATTCGATTCGTATATCTTTGTCTTCAATCCCCAGTCAAATGCAACTTCATCTATGGTTGGAAAAAAGATATCTCGGATCTGCGGATATGTTGGAGCAAAATAACCTAAAGGTACTTTTGGAAATTCCCAAGACTTATCGCAGAGGCTTGAACAGCCTACCCAAGTTTTGCCACTACCAAACCCTGCAACAAAGGCACGAAATTTATTCGGAAGTTGTAGAAAGTTTGCCTGAGGCACGTTCAGCGTCGGGTTGATATTCGGCATCTTGTTTACTCGCATCTACAACTTGAATGGTGACTTTCACTGGCGTCGGATCATCTGCACTATCTCCATCACCTGTTTTGATTCGTTCAATTTCAAGTTGCTTTAATTGAATATCCAGGAGCTGAATCTCATAACCATGCATCTCATCTTTGAATTGTTTGATCAGCTTGGTTTTTAGAATTCTATTAACCTTTGGATCGTTATATATATTCTGTAATTCCTTGAGACGTACTGCTTTATTTGCTAAAGGGATATCGAAAACATTCGTCTTAAAATCATTTCTGGTTTGATGAAATAAATCCTTTAATTTCTTGCTTACATTTCTACACGTTGCTTTAGTCGGATCATAAGAAGCGACTTGCTGACGCTCAATTTCAATACCAAATTCTTGTCTTACAGACTCTACAACTTGTTGAGGGGTTTCAAAGCAAGCAAGAGACTGAACTATAAAGATTTTTACAGGCTCTTTAAGTGTTGCCATAAATGCCCCTTTGTAAGACTACGTAAGACTAAATAGCCAAAAAAAAGAGCCTCAAGGCTCAGTTAATTAGACACGTTCCGCAGCATTTTGTTATTTCCAAGTCTGAAACAAACGGCGGGTTTTGAGCGACCTCAATCATTCGCTTGACGTTTTCGGTTGCTCCCCAACGTTTGACCACTCCTATAAATTCCTCAACGTCATGACCTGCTAAATAGTGCTTAGGTAAGCCTGTATGATCGCTGTAAAGGATTTCCCCATCCTCATCACGCTCTACACCAATGTGATACAGCTCATGTTCAATCAAAGCACAAAATTCACGATCGTTCGCACGTTCACAAAAGCTTGCATCAACTGTAATTAGATAAATAGGTACAAACCCAAACCAGTCACGCATTTGTTGCTCTTGTCGAGCTTTACGCCAACCACCTTGGTTAAACATCACTTTTTCACATTGACCTAATACCATCCTCTTTTTAGCAACGGCGGCAGATGAAGCCCAAGCGAATGCTAAGAATGTTTCATCGTCATGAAGTAATTCAGCTATGTGGTCATAGTCGGGATTATGAAGTTCACCACCAAGGGTTAAGAAGTTTTTCACTACCCATTCTTTTAGATCCGCTGCAGGTGCCAAGCGAATCGCTTCCTCTTCCTCAGCTT